>DASPWC010000328.1:0-8864 GCA_035622055.1 Xanthobacteraceae bacterium
TGCACCTTTTTGACTCCGGCGACGTTCTCGGCCGCGACGACGAGACCTTGACGCTCGCGATCGTCGGTAACGACGCCGTGCAACTCGGCAACTCCGTCTCTGACAATCACGTTGATGTGCGGGGCCCAGTCTTGCTTCGCAATCGCCGCCATAATGTTGGCGCGGATCGCCGAATCACCGCCGGCCGGCGCGGGCAAATCGCGGGAGAGGGTAGCGAGCGCGTGCATCAGGTTCGCGCGGCTGACGATACCGACCATGCGACCGCCGCGGGTAACCGGAAGTCGCTTGATGTGATAACGCTCCATCATCTCGACGACCCCTTCCAGCGAATCGTCTTCCCGGATGGTCCGCGGATCGGGCGTCATGACATCTTCGACTTTTCTGCCCGACGTATGCACGTATTCCTGAGCGAGTTTGCCGGGCCCGACGATGAATTCGAGCCACTTCGGCCGACGCCGCTGCGTACCCAGCTCGCCGCGCCGGAGAAAATCGCCCTCGGTGACCATGCCGACCAGTTCGCCTTCCCTGTCGATAACCGGCAGACCGCTGATGCGATTCTGCAGCATCAAACCCGCGGCCTTCACGATCGGCTCGTCGGTGGCGATCGTAATCACACTGGTCGTCATGATGTCTTTGACTTGCATAGTATGGTCTCGCCCCACTTGTGAGGCCCTGCAATCATTGCTTCGGCGTCAGCCGTTCATGCGTGACAGCGCCGACCTGTTGCGCAGCACGATTCGCCGCGATGTCGGCACCTCGATCGCTGCCGCACACTCCAACGATGTCAGTGTTCGGGAGACGGTTTCAATCGTCAGTCCGAGGTAATCGGCGATATCCTGGCGCGACATCGGCAACTCGATGGAATTGCCCGAAACGCGCTCCGCCATTTCTAAAAGAAAACTGGCGACGCGCTCTTGCGCACTCTTGACCAGGAGCAAAATGCGGTCCTGGACACGGCACAATTCGCGGCCCGTCAGTGTAAACAACTGTTGCGCGATCGACGCATCGCGCCCGGCGAGCGCGGTGAGGATGCTGCGCTTGACGACCAGGACCTTCGTGTCGCTGATCGCTTCCGCCGACAAGGTGTGCTCGTCGGAATACTCAAGACCAAAGACATCACCGGGCAGATAAAACCCTCCGACTTGCCGGCGCCCGTCGCTTAGAATCTTATAGGTCCGCACGCTGCCGCTGACCACCTTGTAGAGGTAATCGGCAGGCTCGTTCTCGCCGAAGATCTCTGTGTTGCGCGGATAGACCATCGTGGCGCCCATCAGACTCATCGACTGGCCGAGCGGATCGGCGCCAACCACACCGGCATCTGAATGACCGTCGATAACTTGCTCGGGGCGACGGGTGACGGGCGTGGAATGGACTGCATCGATCTCAACTGACGCGCGCATGGGCTTACCCTCCGGGGGAATTTCTGTTGGTATCGCTAAGCCTTGCGCGAGGTGCGGAAAATTCAGGGATTGACCCTAAGGGGTTTCCCTTAATCCCGAGGTATCTCGCTTCAAACCGTTGAATTGGCGATTGTATTTCTGATTTAATAGACAGGGTGTTGGAGACATACCGGCCCTGTTTGGATGACAGATACGATTCATCGTTCGCAAAGCTATGCGTCCGGCGCAGCGCTTCGGATCGCCTCGTGGCGGCGAATTGCATGGCAATACGGAATCGCGATCCTGGCCGTCGCCCTCGGCCTCGCCGTCAAACTCATTTTTGTGTCGGCGCCGGCCGGCCAAGCATCCTACATTTTGTTTGTCCCGGCGGTTCTGATTGCTTCGGCGATGGGAGGCTGGGGACCGGGATTGCTCGCGACAGCTCTGGGCCTTCTGCTTGGCCTTCATTTCGTTGTGGACGCGCGCCCGCTCGCGGCCGGGGAAGCGGTGCAAGCCATATTGTTCGCGCTGGTGGGCATTGCCGTATCCTGGCGCGGCGCAACGCTACACCGTTTCCGGCGAGCCGCGACGGCGAGCGCGGCGGATGCGGAGGCGCGCTCGGTTCATCTGCAATCGATTTTGGACAGCATTCCCGACGCCGCGATCGTGATCAACGAGAGCGGAATCATACAATCATTCAGTGCCGCGGCCGAACGCTTATTTGGTTACGCCGCTGCCGACGTAGTAAATAAAAACGTGAAGATCCTGATGCCTTCGCCGTATCGGGAGGATCACGACGGATATCTCGAGCGTTACTTGCGCACCGGTGAGCGGCGAATCATCGGCATCGGCCGCGTCGTCGTCGGTCAGCGTCGAGACGGCTCGACTTTTCCCATGGAGCTCGCGGTCGGCGAAATGCAGGTGCGCGAACAGCGCTTCTTCACCGGATTCATCCGGGATCTCACCGAGCGGCAGCTGACCGAAGCTCGGCTTCAGGAGCTGCAGGCCGAACTGGTTCACATGTCGCGGCTCACCGCGATGGGCGAAATGGCTTCGGCGCTTGCCCATGAGCTCAATCAGCCGCTATCGGCGATCGCCAACTACATGAAAGGCTCGCGCCGCCTTCTCGAAAACCCTTCTGACCAAACGGCTGGTATGGTCCGTGACGCCATGGACAAGGCGGCGGAACAGGCATTACGCGCCGGTGAAATCATCCGCCGGCTGCGCGACTTCGTCGCTCGCGGCGAGAGCGAGCGCCGTGTCGAGGACGTGAAAAAACTTGTCGAGGAAGCAAGCGCGCTGGCGCTGGTCGGCGCCAAGGACAAAGGCGTACGCGTGCAATTTGCTTTCGCTCCACGGCTCGATTATGTGCTGGCCGACAAAGTTCAAATTCAACAGGTTCTGCTCAACCTCATCCGCAATGCGATAGAGGCGATGGAAAACGAACCCGTCCGCGCGCTGGGTATCTCGACGTCGCCCGCCCCGGACAATATGGTTGAAATCCGTGTCTCCGATACCGGTCCTGGAATAGCGCTCGAGATCAGCGCCCAACTGTTTCAGCCATTCGTTACGACGAAGAGCCAGGGCATGGGGGTCGGGCTGTCGATTTCCCGAACCATCATCGAGGCTCACGGCGGTTTCATCGTACAACGACCGAACCCGGGTGGCGGCACGATATTTTCTTTCACCTTGCCCGCTGTGACCAATGAGGAGGCCGGCGATGGCGCCTGAAAAAACAGGAGAGCGGCGCGTGATCCACGTCATCGACGACGACGAGGCACTTCGCGAATCGCTGGCGTTTCTGCTGCGTTCGGCACAGCTCGAAGTAAAAAGCTACGCGTCCGCCAGAGCGTTTCTCGACTCGCTCCCCGACCAATCGCTAAGCTGCGTCATCACCGATGTAAGAATGCCGGAGGTCAGCGGAATCGATCTCTTGCGGCGGCTAAAGGAACTCAAGATCAGCGTCCCGGTGATCGTGATCACCGGCCATGGCGATGTTGCGCTTGCCGTCGAAGCCATGAAGATCGGCGCGGCGGACTTTTTCGAAAAGCCGTTTGACGACGACCTGTTGCTCGCGAGCGTCCGTTCGGCGCTGCGTATGCAAGAGGGCGAGAAAAAACGCTACGCCGAACGCGCCGAAATCGAAAGCCGGATCGCCGCGCTGTCGCCGCGCGAACGGGACGTTCTTGCCGGTCTTGTCGAGGGCCGCGCCAATAAGCAGATCGCTTTTGACCTCGGCATCAGCCCGCGCACCGTGGAAATCTATCGGGCGAACCTGATGAATAAAATGCAGGCCGATAGCCTATCCGATCTCGTGCGCATGGCGCTGGTGGCCGGAATGCTCGACTCAGCTTGAAATTCTTCTAAATCTTACAGCTGGTTGCAGCGGCTGTCCAGCTGACCGCTTGATCCATATCAATGCGGAAACGCCGATTTTCTTCACGCTCGCATTCAATTTGCGCATCTAAATGCAGTTGATATGAAGCTGCAACCGGAAACGGCAAGGAACCCTGTCATCGCCGTCGTCGATGACGATCCCGCCGTTTGCAATGCACTCAAGTTTTTCCTCGAGCTCGAGGGCTTCGCTGTCCGGATTTACCGCAGTGCCGCCGAATTCCTTGCCGTCGATCGCTTTCGCGAATGCAACTGTTTGGTCATCGATCAGCGCATGCCCGAAATGACGGGTATGGAGCTGATCGCGCACCTGCGCGAGCATAAGATCGCAACGCCGGCTATTCTCATCGTTAGCCAGATTAGTGCGGCGCTCAGCGCGCGCGCGGCAAACGCCAGCGTGCCGATTGTCGAAAAGCCGCTTTTGAGCAATGCGCTCGTGGAGAAAATCCGTGAGGTGTGCCGGTGCGGGTGACATAATGTATACAGTTTTGATGTATGCAGTTTTGCCGTCAGCCCCTGCCGACGCTTCCAAAAGCCTTGTGGAGGCACGCAATCAAAGCGCCGACCTCGAAAGGTTTGTCCAAAACGCTGATTGCACCGGCCTTCAACACCCGGGCTCGCTCCGTTTCGGTGCAAACCGCCGTCACGAAGATTATGGGAATATGGTGGCCGCCAGTAATCAACCGGTCTTGAAGTTCGGCCCCATTCATGCCTGGCATCTGCCAATCGCTGATGAGGCACGACGTCTGAGTCACGAGAGCTGAACTGAGATAATCCTCGGCGGAGCCGAAGGCGGCGACATCGTAGCCCATGGAGATAATGAGCGCTTCCAAGGCATCGCGAAAACACTGATTATCGTCAACAATGCAAATTAAAGTCTTCTGTGACATGACGCCCGGAACGCTGCTGCAATATGTGGGATTGGGGTTCTGCAAATAGGGATCTGACAAGAGTATGTCGTGTCATCTGATGCCAAAGAATTGATCGCAAACGCCATCGAGGCGCACGAATAGACCGCTGCGGGGTCGCGAAGCCATGGGCAATAGACCGCGGTTCAGCTCAATTCCGACCGCTACCGGCGGTATCACGAGGGCGGCCTATTGCCGGGCTTTGGAGCTGGGCTTGAATGTCGAGCCCCTCCTGAAAGCGTCCGGATTGACTGTTCGCCAGGTTGAGAATCCCCGCTTCCGCATTGCGGTAAAAAATCAGATCAAATTCCTCGATCTTTTGGCGGACGCGCTATCGGATGAGTTTCTCGGAGTGCATCTCGCCGAGAGAATCGATCTTCGCGAGTTGGGTTTGCTTTACTACGTGCTGGCTTCGTCAAAGACGATCGGCGACGCCTTGCGGGCGGGCTCGCGATATTCCTCGATTAATAACGAAGGGATTCAAATCACCTACCGGGAAAACGACAGGAAAATCTCCATCTCCTTCAGATATATCGGCATTCCCCGGCGCAACGACCGGCACCAGATTGAATTCTTCGTCGTCATTCTTTTGCGCATCTGCCGTCAGCTCACCGGTCGTCATTTGTCGCCGATCGCGATCAAACTCATGCACCGCCGCCGCACCCACCTGCCCGCCAAGCTCAAATCGCTCTTTGGCTGCAAGGTCGCCTTCGGAAGCGATATCGATGAGGTTTCTTACCAGCAGCCCTTCAAGGACACGCCGGTGGTCGACGCCGACCCTTATCTCAACTCGCTTTTGGTGAACTATTGCGAGGAGGCGCTTGCCAATCGCCGCGTCGGTTCGGGGGCGTGGCGATTGAAGGTCGAGAATGCCATTGCCCCGCTGCTGCCCCATGGGCGGGCCGAATTGGCGGAGGTCGCTCAGAGGCTCGGCATGAGCCAACGGACACTGGCGCGTCGGCTTGCATCGGAGGGGCAAACATTTGGCGATATTCTCAACGGCTTGCGATTCGATCTCGCAAAACGCTATCTACGAGAAAACGACCTGCAGATTTCCAAGGTAGCCTGGCTGCTGGGCTATCAAGAAACCAGCGCGTTTTATCATGCGTTCAAGCGGTGGGCCGGCAAGACGCCCATGCAAATCCGTTCGGCAGCATAGGCCAAGGCGCGGTCGGCGCTTGGCGCGCGCTGAACACGAGCCGCGCTCTTTCTTTGATCAATAAATTCCTTGCAGATTTTCCCGTAACTTCTCTGCAATCGGATCGCCGCCGCGGTAGACCGCGGTTGCGTGGCTCGGCGGAGCTACACTCGCGGACGCCGATTGGGACGACGGGAGCGCTTCGGCTACGGATGCCGAATCGACACCGGGTGGACAAGGCCCGCTTGGATCGAGATCGCCGGGCAGGATGGGATTGAACACGTATCGCTGATCGCACACGGCGACCAGCGGCGGCCGTCCGTCAGCGGAAAACGCATCGCTGCCGGTCTTGAGCATCTGCCAAAACGGCATATTCGGGTCACCCGCGTGGCGCGCCAGGTTTTCCGCCGTCATTCGGAAGGGAAAGGCTTCGAGCTGAATTTTTTGCTGCCCGCCTTTGAACGCCTCGTCAAGGAGACCGTAAATTTCCTCCATGGCATAATCCGTCATCGCGTAACAGCCGACCGATTGGCAGCCGCCATGCACCATAAGAAAACTGCCGGTCCGTCCAAGAGAACGATCGAAAGTATTCGGATAGCCGGTATTGAAGGCGAGAAATTCGCTTGAATTCGGATTCATTTGATTTTGAGCGATGTCGTAAAATCCCTCAGGCGCCTGGTGATCCCCTTCCACGACCTTAGGCCCGAGGCGTCCTGAAAATTTGCAGATCGGGTATGTATTGAGGAGCGCAAACTTGCCGGTGCGGTCCTGCTTCCAAATTTCCAGTGTATTTTCCTCCTTATAGATACGGACGAGGATCGGCGCCGCGCGATCCATGTTGAGGCTTTCCATGCGGCCGAGCGTCAAAGTGCGAACGGTGCCCGTTCTAACCGCGGTTTTGGGCGCATAGATCGCGCTCGAACAACCACCGAGACACGCCACGATGACCGATAAAATCAAAGCTTTTGCAAAAGCCGACGCGACTTTACTCAAAACGCACCACCCCACCCGCTGTGTCCGTTACTATCAGACAATTTCTTTACGGCCCTTTTAGTTCGGGGCGATGGTGCAAGCGTGGAAATGGCCATTTACGGCGCGGAATCGGCCATATTTACCTTCTGTTAACCATCCCGTCCTACCAATTGAGCTCATGGATATCGACGCCCCGCATCCTCACTGCCCATTCTGTGGCCTGGCCATGCGGTTCGAGCGCACGAGCCCTAATTTCGGCGCGCAACCAGCTTTGCAAACATTTGTGTGCAACTGGTGCGGCGTGGTGCTCAATGTCCCACCACAAGCCGCTTCGGAAATCGCCGCGCCCGTTTTTAGACTGGCCTAAGCGCTCTACCGGCCGCAGCGGTCAAGCTGGCCAGAACCAGAACCGCGCGCCGACGCGCGCTTTTCCTCGATGAGAACCTTTTGTGATCTCAAGCCAGCGTGGCGACACGCCACGTGATCGCTTAAATGCTATCGTCGCCCGCAAGGCGCCGGCCGTTCCGGCCGCATGGCGCAAAGACGTTATAATCCGGCGGATATGCAGATATGAGTGGCTCTCACGGCCGTTTTGTTTGGTATGAGCTGACGACGTCCGACATCGACGCCTCGAAAGCATTTTACGCCGATGTTGTCGGCTGGGCCGCGCGCGACGCGTCCGCCTCCATGCCCTATACCTTGTTCACAGCCGGAGAGGATTCGGTCGGCGGATTGATCGGTTTGCCGGAGCACGCCGATAAAATAGGCGCGCAGCCCCGCTGGATAGGATATGTCAGCGTCGACGATGTGGACGCCACCGCCGGCCGAATCAAGCAACTCGGCGGAGCCGTTTACGTTCCGCCGACCGACATTCCCAAGGTCAGCCGCTTTTCGGTCGTCGCCGATTCTCAAATGGCGGCTTTTGTTGTGGTCAAATGGCAGGACCCGGGCCACCGGCAGTCAGCCGCGATCGACAAACCGGGTCACGTCGGCTGGCATGAATTGCTCGCTAGCGATTCGGAGAAGGCATTTGCTTTCTATCATGAAATTTTTGGCTGGCAGAAAGCGGAAACCCATATTGGTCCGACGGGCGCGTATCGGCTGTTTTCCGCGGCAGGTCAGACGATGGGCGGCATGTTCAACAAACCGTCAATGGCACCAGTTGCTTTCTGGCTTTACTACTTCAACGTCGCCGACGTCGACGCAGCGGCGCAACGTGCGCGAACCAACGGCGGTCGGATTCTCGAAGGACCGACCGAAATTCCGGGCGGCAGGGTGGCGCGGTGCACGGACCCGCAAGGCGCCATGTTCGCGCTGATAGGACAGCGAGGCCGCAAGACTGTCGGCTATTTCGAGCAAAGCGCGCCGCTCGATCCCGGCGGACGCGATCGTCAATGGTCATGGTAGGCGGGGCAAGATTCGTCGCCACTCATTTTGGCGAATCCAGCCCTACGCTTCCGGCGCCGCTTCGCGTCCCAGAGCAAACTGTCCGACGGCGCCCTCGACGTAAAATTCAAGGCCCGTCATCCGCGCGAACAGATCGATATTGATGCTTCCGATCGCGCAGCCGCCGAGTCCCATATCGGTCGCCATCATGTAGAACGTTTGCGTCAAAACGCCGACGTCCTTCATGATGAGCGAATAGGCGATGGCGCTGTATTTCCAGGATACCCTGCCAAAGCGCGCCGCCATCGTAATCAGAATTTGGGGCGCGGCGGCTATGCCCATGGCAAATTCGGCCGACTTCAGCAGCGCCTCGAAGTCGGGCGCGCGGACCTCTATCGGCGCCAGTGCGTGGCCGCCGGCATCGTAGTGATAGAACCCCCGGGCAAGCCCTTCGCATTTATCGACGGCCAAGTAGAGCTCGAGCGCGTGGCAGCTGCCGCCGGACGGGTAAGGCCTGGCGGTGTAGGCAAGAGGCGGCGTGCTGCTGCCGTCGCCGAGGTCCAGCGTTCCGGTCCATTCCGACCGCACGCGCGCGGTGCCGTCGAGAAACCGCGCAAGTTCGGCCAGCGTGATTGGTTTACGGTCATCGAAGCTGCGCGCCGAATGCCGCTCGCGCAGAATCCGTGT
>DASPWC010000329.1:0-5611 GCA_035622055.1 Xanthobacteraceae bacterium
GCGATCGTGCTCGAGCCGAGCTTCGTCGTGCTCGACGAGCCGACCAGCGCGCTCGACATGCTGATCCAGGCGCAGATGGTCGACCTTCTTCGCGACCTGCAGAAGCGGCACAACTTGACTTACCTGTTCATTTCCCACGACTTGCGCGTCGTTGCCGCGCTCGCAAGCCGGCTCTTGGTCATGCGGCACGGCACGGTTGTTGAGGCAGGGGATGCCGCCGAACTTTTCCGTAACCCGAAGACGGCCTATACGCGGGCGCTATTCGCCGCGGCCTTCAATCTCGAAACCGCTCCGGAAGGTGTCGTCGCTCAGTAACGCCGCAGCCGCAAGCTAATGCGAGGGCATGATCCGGAAAAAGCCTGCGCCAGACTTGATTTGGGGCGGAAACCGGTTTTCCGGAAAGGATCACGGGTCGTCGAATACCTAAAGCAAGCGATTGCGTTCTAGAACCCGAATAGCCGCGTCGGATTGTCCACCAGCATGAGCTGGCGGGTTCGCGCCCCCGGCGCGATTTCGGCAATGAGGTCGACAAGCTCGCCATCGTTGGGCACGGCATTGTGGTTCGGGTGCGGCCAGTCGGTGCCCCAGACCACCCGTTCCGGCGCGTGTGCGGCAAGATCGCGCGCGAACGGCACCGCGTCGGCATAGGGATATTTTTGCCTAGTGATGCGGTCCGTGCCGGACAGCTTGACCCACACATTGCCGCGGTCGAGCAGCCGGCGCAGCGCCGAGAAAGTCTCGCCACGCAAGCCTTCGCCCACATCGATGCGCCCCATGTGGTCGATCACGACCGTCGCCTCGATCGAGGTAATGAATTCGTATTGTTCGAGTACGCCGTGGCCGCCAAGATGCATGGCGATGTGCCAGCCGTGCGGCTCGACCAACGCGATGATCGCCCGCATGTCGTCGCGCGGCATGGGCGCGCCGAGATGAGGAAAATAAAAGTGCAGCCGGACGCCGCGGACGCCGGCCTCGTCAAGCCGTTCGATCTCCGCGGCAGGCATGCCGGGCTTGAGAAGGGCGACGCCGCGATAGCGATCTTGCCCGGCGGCAAGAAGATCAATCAGCGCCGCATGATCGCTGCCGTGGCAAGTCGATTGGACGAAGACGCCGCGCGTGAAGCCGAGGAATTCATGCAGGCGGAACAGGTTCTCCTTGGGCGCGTCAGCCGGAGTGAAAGGCCGGTCGAGCGCGTAGGGAAACTTCCAATGCGGTCCAAAAACGTGAAAATGCGAATCGCAGGCGAGCGGCGGCAGTTTCAGCTTGGGCATTTTCGGATTCGGGTTCGGCGGCGCAATGGTCGGCGTCAGATCGTCGGGGCTTATCGTCATGCGGGTGCCTGCCTGACAGAGGTCGCGTTCAATCGCATCGCGCGGTCATGCCGCCGTCGACCACGATCTCGGTACCGGTGATGAAGCGCGCTTCGTCGGACGCCAGAAACAGGACAGCGGCCGCGGTGTCGCGGCCGTCGCCCATGAACCCGAGCGGAATGCGCGCCACGCGCGATTTCAGCAAAGCTTCGACATCGCCACCGGCGCGCTGCTTGGCAAGCCGCGTCTCGACCATCGGCGTGTGCATCTGCCCCGGCACCACCGTGTTCACGCGGATGCCTTTGCCCGCATATTGCACGGCTGTCACGCGCGAGAACTGGATGACGGCGGCTTTGGCCGACGCGTAACCGATCTGCGGCGACCCCGTATAGCGAATGCCCGAACTGGAAGCGGTGTTGACGATGGCGCCGCCGCCCTGCCCAATCATGACCGGAATGACGTGCCGGCAGCACAGAAAGACGCTTTTGAGATTGTAGTCGATCTGCCCGTCGAAAATCTCTTCCGACATTTCCGCGACGCCTCCCGCCGCCGAGCCGCCGACATTGTTGACGAGAACGTCGATGCGGCCGAATTTCTCGCGGCAGACGTCGATCATGGCTTCTACTGCGGCGTCGTCGAGCACGTCGCAGACATGGGTTGCGATCTCGCCATCATTGCCGACGCGCGCCACGGTTTCGGCCATCGCGTCCTCGCTTTTATCGACGGCGAAGACCTTGGCGCCTTCGCGGGCGAACAGCACGGCCGCGGCGCGCCCATTGCCCCAACCCGGCCCAATGCAGCCAGCCCCGGCAATGAGCGCGACTTTGCCTTCCACCCGTCCAGCCATCGCGCTTCCCGTCTTTGTGCCCGATCGATGGTAGTTGACCGCCAGCACCTATGCCAGCGCGACGCGCCGCACGCTCGTGATTTCGGCGCCCGTGCCGCGGATCCGGGCAATTGCCTGCGCCACCGGTTCGATGGCGACGGCCATATGAAATGCGTTGGCGTGAAGAAGACTTTCCCCATCGCGCACAATGGCCACGTGACCCTTCCAGAATATCAGATCGCCGCGCTGGACACCGAAGGACCGTTCATTCATCGCAAGCGCCGTCCCAAGCGCCTGCTCTTGCATATCGCTATCGCGCGGGCACGGTACGCCGGCGGCCGCAAGCGCGATCTGAACAAGGCCGGAGCAATCGAGCCCGAGCGCGGTCTTGCCGCCCCACAGGTAAGGCGTACCGAGGAAGCGTTCGGCCACCGCGACGAAATCGGCTTCGCCCTCGCCGACGGGTTTAAGGTGCGCAGCCGGCACGTAAAAGCCGGATGATGTGACCGCCAGTTGATCTTGCACGTGCACAATGTTGATCCTGGCGCCGAACGGCAGCGCCTCGATCGGCGGCAGTTTGATTGAAGGTCCGGGAAAAACGAAAGTCCGCAACGCGGCGACCTTGTGCGTCAGCGGCACGCCCGGCGTTGCGAGCGCCTCGCCCGGCAACCAGCCGACATAATTGTCCGCGGCAAGTTGGACCCAGGCCCAGCCCTCGCCGTTTGCGTCATACACGGCGACTCGTTCGCCCCTGAGCGCTTCGGTGTCGAGCGGCGCGTCCGGACGCGGTTGCTGGCGCAGCGGCGCCTGCGGCGCGACCACCTCCATGACCCGGCCTTCGACGAAGCGCGCCGCTTTCACTTTGCCTTCGAGATATTTTGCCGCGAGGCCATCGCGTAGCGGCGTCACGCGCGGGTCGAAGGCCGTCATGGCTCAGCCGTAGCGGGCGGCAAGCAGCGCGTAGAGCGCACGCGCCACTTGGCATTCGCCGCCCTCCGGCCGCGCCGGTTTGGCCGATGGCGTCCAGGCGAATAGATCGAAATGCAGCCAGGATTGCGCGGCGACGAACCGGCGCATGAACAAAGCCGCGGTTATGGCGCCGCCCTGGCTGCCGCCGACATTGTTGATGTCCGCAACTTTGGATTCCAGCATCGATTCGTATGGCCGCCACAGCGGTAGCCGCCATACTGGATCGTTCTCCGACACCGCCGAGTTCATCAACTCGGCGGCAAGTCCGTCGTCGCCGGTGAAAAATGCCGGCACGTCGGGCCCCAGCGCTACCCGCGCGGCGCCGGTCAGCGTCGCAAAATCGGCGATCAGCGCCGGCTTGTCCTCATCGGCAAGCGCGAGCGCGTCGGCAAGGATAAGCCGGCCTTCGGCGTCGGTATTGCCAATCTCGATGGTAATGCCCTTGCGCGAAACATAGACGTCGCGCGGACGGAAACTCGATCCGGCAATTGCGTTCTCGACTGCTGGAATAAGCACGCGCAGCCGCAATTTAAGGCCACGCGCCATCACCATGTGCGCTAGCGCCAGCGCCGTCGCCGCTCCGCCCATGTCTTTCTTCATATTAAGCATCGACGAATCCGGCTTGATATCGAGACCGCCGGTATCGAAGCAGACGCCCTTGCCGATCAACGTCACGCGCGGATGATCGGCCTCGCCCCACGACATATCGATTAGCCGCGGCGCGCTGGCGGCGGCGCGGCCGACGGCATGAATCAGCGGAAAATTCTTCTCCAACAATTCATCGCCGACAATAGCGCTGACGGCTGCGGCGTGACGAGCGGCGAGCTTGCGTGCGGCCTGTTCGAGCTGTGCCGGACCCATGTCGTTCGCCGGCGTATTGATGAGGTCGCGCGCCAGCGTCACACCTTCGACAATGTGCTCAAGCTCGGTGCGATCGAGACTTTGCGGCACGTCGAGCTTGACCGACCGCGTCGGTGCTTTGCGGTAGCGGGTAAAAGCGTAGAGGCCGAGCGCCATGCTGAGCGCCGCAAGGCGGGTATCGTGCGGCTCGTTGGCGAAGCGATAGACGCCGTTCGGCAATTGCGACGCCAGCCGTCCCGGCAAAAACGGGTCCTTGGGTTCGTCGGGCCCTTCGAGGCCGAACAGCACGCCGCCGAGGGAGGCACCGTTTTTGCCGGGGAAGAGAAGGTGCCGGCTGGACTTCGGCTCGAAGCCCGCGGCGTCCGCGAACGCGCATGCATCCGCGCCGATCATTTTACGCACGTCAGCGTAGCTAGCCGCTGTCGCAAACCAGATCGGGATCGCATCGGACGATCCACGCGCGATAAAGATCGAATCCATCAATCGTTTGCCCCCAAACTCAAAATTGCCGCCCTTTACTTTCTCACAACCACGGCATCAGCGAGGCGTGGATGACGTCGGGTACGCCCTCCCCGCCGACCGAGCGGATGGCGAGATCGACTTCATCCAATCTGAAGCGGTGCGTTGTGACCAGTTCGAGCGGGAATCGCCTGGACGCAAGCTGCGCCAATGCCAGTTCGCAGGCCTTGTAGCTGTGACCGCGTGCGCTCTTCATGGTGATGAATTTGACCGTGAATTTCTCCAGCGGAAAGTTCGGAAACTGCGCCATCTCACCCTGGGCGACGATCACGCCGCCCTTGCGCTTGAGCGCCTCGATGCCGAGCAGCATGGGAATTGATCCGGCGCCCGCCGTGCAATCGAGCGAGACATCAACGCCCTTGCCGCCGGTGATCTCCATGACGCGCGCCAGCGGATCTTCCCTCTGCACGTCGATGACATGATCGGCGCCGAGCTTTTTGGCGACGTCCAGGCGCGCCTTGTCCTTCGACGTACCGGTGACAACGATGAGCGAGGCGCCGGCCTGTTTGCAAATCACCGTCTGCGACAATCCTTGTTGGCCGGGACCTTGGATCAGCACGGTCGAATTGTAGCCGACGCCGCCGTCGAACAACGACCATTCGACGCCGTTGGCCATCGGCGTCACCAGGCCCGCGAGCTCCGCGGTAACGCCCTTCGGCACGTGATGGATCACCGCGTTCCAGGGCAGGTAAACGTACTGGGCGAACCCGCCCCATAGATGCGGAGCTCTCTCCGCCGATGTGTAGCCATAGCGGATGGCGTCAGGATTGGTCCGCCAGTTGGTGTTCTCGCAGTGGCGATACTGCCCGGCGTGGCACCACTCGCATTTGCCGCAGCTGACGTAATGCTCGACGAAAACGAGGTCGCCCTCCTTAAACCCCTTGCGGCGAGTGAATTCGCGACCAGCCTTCGCGATGGTGCCGATATTTTCATGACCCATGATGACGGGCGCGCTCGACGGCGGATGCGTGTAGAGCTTGACATCGGTGCCGCAGATGCCGCCGACCTCCATTTTCATCAGCGCGGCATCTTCCGGAATGTCCGGCATCGGATATTCGCGCAGCTCAGTCCTGCTGGGGCCGGTTCGCACCGCAGCCAATACTTTTTCCGCCACTTACGACGTCCT
>DASPWC010000330.1:0-12078 GCA_035622055.1 Xanthobacteraceae bacterium
ATCGAGATTGTTGGGGCCGCTCTCCGACACGATGAGTAGAGTTTCCTGGCGCGATTGCGCCGCCGCCGTTGACCAGACTGCAGGCGCCGGTACGGCGGCCGCCGCTGTCAGAGCAGTCATCGATTTGAGGAATTGACGGCGCTGCATAGGGGGGCCTCCCAAGGGCTGGCGGTCTCTGGCAAAGCTTCCGCAAGTGGCGTGCCATGCCGCGTCATCCATTGTCGCAGCGTAAGTGCTTGATTCTATGAAATTGCTTCGCGGAGTTGTCAGGGCCGAAAAACACACCCCGTTTTTCTAGGCAATAGCAGCCCAATTATTGGGCAATATCTCGAGCGGATTCTGATCTTGTTGTCTCTTCTGGCGATATTGATTTGAAAGTCCCTTTCGCTTCAATGAAGCGAACAGAACCCTGAAGGCCGCACCTCGACGAACTTTTGTCTAACCCGCCGCGCATTCGCCGGCACTGAACACGTCGCATCCGCTCTCTTCGCTCTCCCGAAAGCTAGAGCAGTGGCGACATCCGAAAAGTGCTATGCTGATTTGTTGGATAAACGGTTGGATTTTGTCAGGCGCTCGCGAAACGTTCCTGCGTTCCAGTACAGTCCATCGTGGATGCGGCGCCGCCTCCCGATAAATTAAAGAGACCCCGACCGGAGAAAGATCGGGGCCTCCCTGTCCCGCCTCCCGGCCATCTGGTGCCGCCGCGCGATTAGAGCGACGGGGTCGATGGGCTTTCTCGCCAGCGGGACCCCAGCATAACATTTTTTTTCGGAGAAAGAGACCTCACAACGGAAAATAGCCTGCTGCTAAGCGACTAAAGTTTTGGCTCCTACGAAAAGATACGCAAAGGGCCTGGAGTCTCAGGTCGAAGCCGGCACGGCACAGGTCATTTCTTCCGTAATGACCTTGAAGCTCGCGAGCGTGCAAGGTCCGAAAGAGGTAACGATCGCGACATCGGTGGCGTCGCGCCCGCGCGCCATCAAAATGCGTCCGACACGTGGCGTATTATGGCGGGCATCGAACGTGTACCAGTGGCCGCCGAGATAGACCTCAAACCAGGCACTAAAATCCATGGGGTCGGGATCGGGCGGCACGCCGATGTCGCCAAGATAACCGGTGCAGTAGCGCGCGGGAACGTTCATGCAGCGGCATAGCGTGATGGCGACATGAGCGAAGTCCCGACAGACACCCCGACGTTCCGCATGGGCGTCCCACGCCGTCTTGGTCGGATTCGCGTGCTGATACCCGAATGTGAGATGGCCATGCACATAGTCGCAAATGGCTTGAACGAGCGGCCATCCTTTTGGCACCTTGCCGAATTTAGACCAGGCCAGTTCCGTGAAACGATCTGTCTCGCAATACCGGCTGCCGAGTAGATAAACGAGTGTTTCAACCGGGAGCTTTTCCAGAGCATTTTGCTCGGCATCCGGCGCAACGTCGTCGGGCTTGCCATTGTCCCGGATCAGAAAATCAGTGGACAGGGTGAGACGACCCTTTGGGGCATGGATGACATGGCAGATGTTGCCGAAGCCGTCGGAATAGCTATTGGCTTGGAGCTCTGGATTTATTCGCAAAAAATCAGACGTCACCAAGTCATGGATGCGTGATGGATGGACGCTCAGCATCGCAATCATCGGCGTTGGTTGCGCGCAGTGGTAGGAAATCTCGTAGCCCGCTCGTATCTTCATTGAGTTGTTCTTGGATCAGCGGCCTTGAGCGTCCGCGGAACCCGCGGCCCTGACCCTGACCGCAACGTCCATAGCCAAATGGTCCGATGGCGCTCCGTACCATATACCTTGCAACGGAATCGCCTCGCGCGGATGTTGCACGGTAGCGACGCGGATGAGATTCTGATTTCCGGTTATGCCAGCCGCCGGATCAAAATCGACCCAGCCGGGTCCTGGCAAATAGACTTGGACCCAAGCGTGGGTGTTGCCACCGGCAATGCCGTCCTCGCCATCCTCTGCCTGGTCGTCGTCATCGACCAAGTTTACGTATCCGGAGACAAAGCGCGCCGCGATCCCACGCGAGCGAAGGGCTGCTATCATAAGGACCGCGGCATCGCGACAACTTCCACTGCCCAAAGTCAGCGTTTGCCCGGGATCCTGAATGCCCTCTTCATGCCGCGAAACGTGCTTGATTGTTTGTTTGATGGTCCGCGTCATACACACAAGCAACTCATAAAGATCGGGAGACTTGTCGTTCAGGAAAAAATTTGCAGTCCAGCGATCGAGTTCACGGCGTGCGGATGGTGGCCGGATATAACGATTGAGGGTAAGCCAATCATCCACGGAGTAAGCGAACGGATAACGTCGCGCGGAATAGTCGATGTCGGAGGCGCGAAACTGGGCTGGCGCGTGGTCGAGGCGGACTCTGCTTACAATGCTGAGTTTATCCGAGCGACCGTCAAACTGCGCGGTTGCGACGTGATTGCCGAAAATGTCACGTGACCAGTCGAGCCGTGAGGGCTTAGGCGTGATTTCGAGTTCGCATTCGAGAACCGTCTGGTCTTCATCACTACGCGGAAGCAGCATCATCCGGTGCTTGCCAAACGAGACCGGTCGACTGTAGCGGTACGTGGTGACGTGTTTGATATCGAGAATCGGCATCGCCGTTCCATAGTACCGAAAACATGCAACACATTGTGGCCAGGCTTCCACCCAATATGCATTTTTTAGGCCAAATCGAATGCACATCCTTTTGGTTTTACGGGCTTTGCGTCATGCCGATGCGCACTATGCCGACGACAATAGCGGCCTTGTCGGCAGAACAACGCCGGCGACATTTGCTTAGTTCGGGCGTCGCAAATCGAGGGTGGTTGGATACTCCAAAGAGTATTCGAACGACGGCACCTCAATGACCCCGCCAGTGTAACCGTGATCCTGGAAGCGGGCGCGCCGGCGACCTTCCGCCTCGTAGGAGTTGACCGGGAAAGTCTCGTAGTGACGGCCGCCCGGATGGGCCGCATGGTATACGCAGCCGCCAAGCGAACGGCGGTTCCATGTATCGACAATCTCAAATTTTAACGGTGCGCTGACGTTGACAGTTGGCTGCAAGCTATCTGCCAAATTCCATGCCTTGTAGCGCACTCCGGCAACACTTTCGCCGGGACGGCGGGTCGCAGTCAAAGGTACACGGCGGCCGTTACAAGTCACGGCGTGACGCTCGGCATTCAGCCCGGACGCTTTGACTTGCAAACGATCCACCGATGAATCGACAAAGCGCACCGTACCACCCGGTGTGCCATCCTCGTTGAGCACGTACCAGGGTTCAATTGCTTGCCGCAACTCGAGGGTCACCTCACCGTGCTGCACAGTCCCGTAGAGCGGAAAACGAAATTGCCGCTGAGCCTCGAACCAACCAGGATCGAAGGCGTAACCGACGCGCTTGAGATCGTCCAATACACCAAGGAAATCTTCCCACACGAAGTATTCGAGCATGAATCGGTCGTGGAGTGCGGTACCCCAACGAACTGGCTTACCATCGAGCGGCACTCGCCAGAACCACGCGATGAGCGCGCGCAGCAATAATTGCTGTGCGAGACTCATGCGCGCATGCGGGGGCATTTCAAATGAACGCATCTCCACCAAACCAAGCCGACCGGTCGGGCTGTCGGGGGAGTACAACTTGTCGATGCAAATTTCGGTGCGGTGTGTGTTTCCGGTAACGTCGACAAGGATATTGTGAAACAAGCGATCGGCCAGCCATGGGGGCACCCAATCGGCGCTGCCCGGTTTCGGCACTTTCTCCATCGCAATCTCGAGTTCGTAAAGCAAATCCTGGCGCGCCTCGTCGACGCGCGGCGCTTGGCTCGTGGGCCCAACGAACAATCCTGAGAACAGATACGATAACGAAGGCCGCCGCAGCACATAGAGCACCAGACTCTTGAGCAGGTCGGGACGCCGCAGGAACGGACTGTCGGCTGCGTTCAAGCCACCGAACACGATGTGATTGCCACCGCCGGTTCCGATATGCCTACCACCAATCATGAACTTATCAGTGCCAAGACGCGAACGGTGCGCGTCCTCGTAAAGGCCATCGGTAATAGCGACGGCTTCGCGCCAAGACGCCGCCGGTTGGACGTTGACCTCAATGACGCCGGGATCGGGCGTGACCTTCAGGACATTGACCCGTGGATCGGCCGGTGGCGCGTAACCTTCGATATGGATCGGCAGATCGAGCTCGGCGGCGGTCGGCTCGATCGTCGCGATCAGATCAAGATAATCGTTGAGCGTTTCGACTGGCGGCATGAATATGCACAACTGCCCGTCACGCACCTCCACGGCAAGCGCCGTGCGTACCGGTATGGCGGCAAGCATATGACTGGCGCTCGCCGCCCATTGGCGCTGCATCACTATTGTTTCGGGCGCAATCGGGGGCGATTTTTGGTCCGCGATGTCACCACGCACATTGTGCGCCCTCGGTGGTACATCGCCGGTGTCGTGTAGCGGTTCGTGTTCGGCAAACGGGTCGGACGGAATGACATGAGGATATTCGACGGGGTCGAGACTCGGTAACGACTTCATCGGCAGCCGCAGGCCAAGTGGAGAATTGCCCGGCACGAGGAACAACCGGCCGCGGCGCGTGTGCCAGATCTCGCTCAGCCATCCCGGCTTCGCATCAGCCGTCCAGTGTTGCAGCGGCAAAACAAAGCCTGCGGGCTCGCTGAACTGACCGTCCAGGAATTTCAAAATACGCGCGCGCTCGAGAGGATCATCGAGCTTTGGATCGTTGGTATCGATATTCTCGGGAATCAAACCTTGCCCGAGCATCCGGCCGATTGGATCCTCGTAAACTGGCTGCGCGCAGTTGGGCTGCAGACCTAGGCGCGCCGCGATTCCCTCGGAAAATGCCCGCGCGTCGTGCCATGAAAGACTAGAGTTGACGACGTTGGGAGCAATCAAATTATCATCGTGCCAGATCGGCACGCCATCGCGGCGCCAATATAGCCCAAATGCCCAGCGCGGGCTTGATTCGCGCGGATACCATTTGCCCTGGCCGTAGTGTAACAGTCCGCCCGGCGCGAAGCGAACTCGCAGCCGGCGGATCAATTCGTCTGCGCGCTGGCGCTTGACAGGCCCTAACGCAGCTGTCGTCCATTCGGCCGACTGATAGTCATCGATGGAAACAAAAGTTGGCTCGCCGCCCATGGTCAGACGTACATCGTGACGGCGCAGGTCGACATCGACGGCTTCGCCAAGAGCATTAAGTGCGTTCCAAGCTTCCAGTGAGAATGGCGCCGTCACGCGAGGCTGTTCGGCGAGGCGCACCACACTCATATCGTATGCGAAGGAAACCTCACATGGTTCAACCATGCCAGTAATTGGAGCCGCCGAGCGGAAGTGAGGCGTGGCGGCCAGGGGTATGTGCCCCTCCCCGCACAGAAGCCCAGAGGTCGCATCCAAACCAATCCACCCAGCACCAGGCAAGTAAACTTCGGTCCAAGCGTGCAAATCAGCGAAATCAACGTCAGGCCCCGCGGACCCCTCCAACGGCTTCACGTCGGGCCGCAACTGAATGAGATAACCGGAGACGAAGCGAGCCGGCAGACCAATGTGCCGCAGAATTTGCACCAGCAACCACGCAGTGTCCCGGCACGAGCCAACCCCCGAACCGAGCGTCTCCTCAGGTGGCTGCACTCCGGGCTCCATCCGGATTACGTAGCGGATCATACGCTGGACGAGCTGGTTGAGTTCGACCAGGAAATCGACAGTGTTTCGCGGCTTGCGCGAAATCGATGCGACCAACTCTTTCAGACGCGGCGTTACCGGATCTGGTTCGAAAAACGCAGCGAGGTCATCCTGCAGTTCAGGAGGAAACTTGAACGGCCACGTTTCGGCATATGGCTCGACAAAAAAATCGAAGGGATTAATGACCTCGATATCGGCGCGAAGATCGACCGTAATGCAGAGTTCAGTAGCCTTTTCGGGAAAGACGTACCGGGCGAGCCAGTTGCCGTGCGGGTCTTGTTGCCAATTGACGAAATGCTGCGAAGGCAACGCCGTTTGCGAATAGCTGGGAATGCGGGTCCGGCAGTGCGGCGCAGGCCGCAATCGGACAACCTGCGGTCCGAGACTAGTCGGACGATCATAGGTATAACGAGTAGCGTGGTGGAGCGCGACTGCGATAGACATGGTTGCGACGCGTTACATTCTGGTTTTATTGAACTTCATGCAATTTCCGGGCCGTCAAAGCGGTTGGCATCAAGACGAGCGACAATCAATTTGAATATTGCTCCTTCTGTCCAACCCAATTCTCTGTGCTCCCGTAACGCCGCGGCGCTTCTCCGCGTCTCGGGATCATTCTCGGGCTCCGTGCCGCATGTCACGCTCAACCGTGGCATTTTTCAATGTCCGTTTTGGGCCATAAGCGGACATTTCGTTAAGTCCGGTCGATCTCCACTTTACCCTCGAAAGTCGACATTGCTGCCTGATCGCGATGTCCGCTAATACCATGAACAGACTGGCGCCCTCCTCCCCGTCGAGCGGCCGAACCAAAATTCGACTTCATCATCAACGGTAAAACAGCGACGGCCGGCGCTACCTTGGGCGTTTGCGGAGATGCGCTTGTAAATAACGCAAAAATCCGCATTATTCAGTACATAGGCCAGGGGTGCCGCAGCAGTCGCGGCTGAGATCACACCCGTAGAACCTGTCTGGGTCATTCCAGCGAAGGGAGCCGCCTCTTGAACGAGCCGTTTGCGCGCATCGCCCGACCAAGGGTCGTTATTATTGGCGCCGGCGTCGTCGGTCTCGGCGTTGCCTGGCGGCTGGCAGTGCGCGGCGCTTTTGTCGAGATATTTGATCGCGGTGCGGCCGGCGCCGGCGCAACTCAGGCGGCGGCCGGAATGCTCGCTGCTTGCGCAGAAGCTGAGCCTGGGGAGGAAGCTCTTATCGCCCTAGGTCGCGAGAGCCAAGCACGCTGGCCGTCGTTTGCGGACGAACTTCTGCGGTCATCCGGCATCGACGTGGAGCTGCGCACCGAGGGCACACTGGTTGTGGCCCTGACGGCGGATGATCGGGCTCGGCTACACCACTATCTTGTTTTCCAGCAAAAGCTCGGACTGCCGATGCAATGGATCACGCCGGCTGAGGCGCGAAAGCGGGAGCCGCATCTTGCTGGCAAGGTCGCCGGCGCTGTGTGGAGTCCGGAAGATCATCAGGTCGATAATCGCAAGCTCGCTGCAGCATCACGAATCGCGGCCGAGCGCGCCGGCGCGATCCTCCACGAACACACATCGGTCGAGGAAATCTCAATTAACGGCCGTGCGGACGGAGTCATTCTGGCCGACGGAACGAAGGTCCCGGCCGACGTGGTGGTGTTGGCGGCCGGTGCTTGGTCGCGTGGCATTGCGGGACTTTCCCACGAGCTACGGCCGCCGGTTCGACCGATCAAGGGCCAAATGCTCACATTGCGCATGGATGCTTCTGCGCCGTTGCTCAATCACGTTGTCTGGGCGCCTGGCGTCTATTTGGTGCCACGCCGCGACGGACGCCTCATTATCGGTGCCACGGTTGAAGAGAAGGCGTTCGATACCTCGTTGACAGCGGGCGGCCTCCTCACGCTGCTAGAGGCGGCGTGGAGGACGGTGCCGTCTATCGAGGAGCTGCCGATTGAGGAAATGTCGGTAGGCCACCGTCCAGGAAGCCGTGACGATGCGCCTGTTCTCGGCCGCGGGCCGGTCGACGGTCTCATTTACGCGACTGGCCATCATCGCAACGGCATTCTGCTCGCACCCGTAACGGCGGACGCTATCGCGCGCCTCGTCGTCGAAGGTTCTCTAGAGTCGGCCATTCGGCCCTTCGGCTTCGAGAGGTTCGCGCCAACGCGCTCAGAAGCCGCAGAATAGTTCAAGGAGAAGTAGGTCGACGGATATGCGACAGGTGGAGATACGGGTGAATGGGCGGGATGTACCCTTGAGTGCAGGGACTATTGCCGACCTTCTCGCAGAGCACGCCGTCAATATGAGCCAGCGCGGCATTGCAGTCGCACTTAACGGCTCAGTCGTTCCACGTTCGGCATGGGGCGAGACTGCGCTCAAGCCGGGCGACAAGATCGAGATTGTGCGCGCTATGCGGGGTGGCTAACTGGAGTGATGCAGATGTCCGATCCTCTCGTGATTGCTGGCTGTGTATTCAAATCGCGCCTGTTCCTCGGCACCGCCGGCTATCCGAATCGCCAGGTGATGCTCGATGCGGTCGCCGCGAGCGGTACGGAAATGGTAACGGCATCGGTTCGGCGCATCAGCCTGGCGGGCGATGACGAGAGCCTGCTCAACCTCATTCCTAAGCACATCCGGTTTCTGCCCAATACCGCCGGCTGCCAGACGGCGCAGGATGCCGTGCTCACCGCCGAACTTGCACGCGAGGCGCTCGAGACCAACTGGATTAAGCTCGAAGTCATCGGCGACCGCGAACTGCTCTATCCGGACACCGAAGAGCTGGTACGTGCCACCGAGACGCTCGTATCGAAAGGCTTCGTCGTACTGCCCTATTGCACCGAGGACCCGGTAGTCTGTCGCAAGCTCGTCGACGCCGGTGCGGTTGCCGTCATGCCGCTTGGCTCCCCGATCGGTTCCGGGCTTGGCATTTGCAACCCCCACCTCATCGAGATGATTTGTGCGCGTTCGTCGGTGCCTGTGGTGCTCGACGCCGGTATCGGCACTGCCTCCGACGCCGCGATCGCGATGGAGCTCGGCTGTTCCGCCGTACTACTCAATACGGCGGTGTCCAAGGCGCGGAACCCGGTCATGATGGCGGCAAGCATGCGTGCGGCGGTCGAAGCCGGCCGCGGCTCGCGGCTTGCCGAACGGATACCAAAGATCGGGCATGCGGAGCCGTCGAGCCCGCAATTCGGTCTTGTGGGGACGTGAAACTTCCGCAACCGACGCTTTTGCTTGTTACCGACCGTCGACAGGCACGCTGGCCGCTGGTTGAGGTCGTGACACGCGCGACCGCGGTCGGCTGCCGCTGGATCAGCGTGCGCGAAAAGGATCTCTCCGAGGACGAGCAGATCAGACTCGTCCGTACGTTGTTACCGATTGCCGCTCTCCACGGTGGATGTGTGTCCCTGCATGGCGAGGCCGCACTGGCAAAGGCGGCAAATGCTCACGGCGTGCATCTGTCCGCACGAAGCAATCCGATCACTGCACGTGAATTGTTAGGAACCGGCAAACTCGTCGGCGTATCAATCCACACCATCGCCGAAGCCGAGGCGATCGATCCCGGTGTGGTGGACTATGCGATCGCGGGACCGGCATTCGAGACCGCGAGCAAGCCGGGCTATGGCCCTGAGATTGGCCGCAGGGGCCTTGCCGACATTGTGCGCGCGGCTCGCGTCCCCGTCCTCGCTATGGGTGGCATCAATGCAATGCGCGTGGCGGAGGTGCTTGCAACAGGTTCGGCGGGCATCGCGGTGATGGGCGGCGTTATGCGTGCGACCACTCCGTGGCAGGAGATGAAAGTGTTGCTCGCGACGATCAACGGCGC
Organism: Xanthobacteraceae bacterium; assembly: GCA_035622055.1. Taxonomy (GTDB): domain Bacteria; phylum Pseudomonadota; class Alphaproteobacteria; order Rhizobiales; family Xanthobacteraceae; genus BOG-931. Next base: position 9,489 of record DASPWC010000330.1, read on the forward strand.
GGGAAGCTGATTGCCCCGCAACCACCAGTTCGAACGCTCGCGCTCCGATGTCTGCTTTGCGCTTCAAAGCAGACATGAACCCCGCGCACCAGAACCTCTGTTGAGTGCGGGAAACATGGCCGTCAGCGACCTGGCTCAAGCATCCGTGGCCGCGGCGATTGTACGCAATCGCGCGGTCGTCGCAGCAAGGCGCGAAGGCTCTCACCGGCTAGGTCTGACCGGCTGCTTCCAGGATCAAATTAGCAATCGCGTCGGGCTGCGATATGAGGGAAACATGACTCGCTTTGACTTCGATCGTCTTCGCGTGCATGCGCTTGGCCATGAAACGCTCGAGATCAGGGTTGATCGTCCGATCTTCCGTCGACACTGCATACCAGCTCGGCTTGGATCGCCATGCCGTGTGCGTGGTTTTGCCGTCGAGCAGCTCCTTATGGAACGGCCACTGGACTGCATAGAGTGCCTTGGCCTTCGCTTCCGGCAAGTCGCCCGCGAAATCACGTAGGAACGCCTCCTCGCTGAGGCGGCCCTCATCGCCATCAAATATGATGCCCGCCGAAGCAGGGGCCGTAGTAAACGTCTTTGCCAATGCCGTATAATCTTCGCCGGCATCGGGCGCCCGCGCCGCCACATAGACGACAGATGAGACGTTCGGATGCACGCCCGCGTCCGTGACGATCATCCCAGAAAACGAATGCCCGGCTAGAACTGTGGGCCCATCCTGTCGCGCGAGGACGCGCACGGCCGAATCGACCGCTTCGGAAAGCGTCGTCAGTGGGTTCTGCACGGAGGTCACATTGAGTCCCGTCGCCTGCAATCGCGGAATCACCTCGGACCAACTCGATCCGTCCGCAAAAAGACCGTGTACCAGGACGACATTTTTCGCTTTGGGCGCGGGCTGCGCATGAGCGGTGCCCATCAGAAGGGAACTTGCGGCAGAGGCAAGCGTGCTTCCCACAAAAGTACGCCGATCCATGGCACTTCTCCTTCGCAGTTTACATTCTCAATCGATGGAATGATCGGGTGCCGATTTAGGCGTAGGCAAAAGGATCATCGGCATGTCCGGATCCGCGGTCGGGACGGAGCGTCAATTGCGCCCCGCCAAAAAAAGGCACGCGCGGAGCGGCGGACGATTGAACGCGATCATTCCAAATTGAGAACAAGAACGTGCTTGGTGTTGTCGAGAGACCAGGACTTGAAGCGCTCGAGAAACGATTGACCGAGCAACAATTGTCCCTCCAACGGCAAAACGGTCGCATTGACGTTTTCGATGATCTTGCCGCCGATCTTTAGCGACCTGATCTTGAAAGTAGGCAGTTTCGATTGCGTGCCGTCGGCCAAGATGACAGTTCGTTCGCCGGTAACGTCCGAGTCCTTGATAGTTCCGGTCCGTTGCAGCGTATAATAAACGTCCGCGGGTATGGTCACGTTAGCCGCGCCGCTATCGACCGCAAAATCCAACGTGATTGCGCCGTTGATCTCGATGGGTACGACGAATATTCCCGAATCTTGTTTCAACAGCACTTCAACCACAGTGGCCGATTTTTGATTCTCGACCGGCGGTGGCGCAGTGGTGGCGAGTTTCGGTGGAGCAGTCTCTGGCAGCGCGGCGTCGACCGCAGGCGCGGGCAGGAAATTTTCGAGAGTACCCTTCGTCCAATGGCTGGCCGCATCCTCCGCGGCCTGCATCAATCTTGCCGGAAGCAGCCTGTGCGACTTTATCTTGATTTCCAGAACATCCGCTGAAAAATGGTCAGCCTCCCCGCACGGTTTCGCGTCGCCCGTACTGTAAGTGATGCCTCGCGCATTGTTGTAGTCTACGTCCGATTTGCGATTCCACTCATTGGCTCTTGCGAGCAAATTCCAAAAATAGGCCTGCGTCAGATTCTTTAGAACGAGGGTGCCGGATGCATAAGCGTCGGCGAGCCGCGCTTGCGCGATGCAATTGTCGTTTCGAGCAAGTTGCAAATAGGTATCGAGCGCTTGTTGCGGCGCGGATTTCTCCTGCTCTTGCGCGTTGAGAAGAAGCGCCCACTCAAAACCGGATTTTGCCGCGTCATTTAAATATTGTTTGGCTTTCGTCTGATCCTCGGGCACGCCACGGCCGAAATGGTATTTTTCGAACTCTTGCCGAAGGCTGTCGTCGGAGGCGCTGGTACCGGCGCCGGATGCCTGGGTGCAAGCACCGATACATAACGCAACGCTTAGGCCACGTATGGATAAGTGACTGCGCATGTCCAATCCCGGAAACCATTGGTCTGCTCTTGAGCGTATAGCATTCCCGACCAGCGTATTTTAGAGGAATTTTAATTTTGGGTGTTTTTGCGATGTTCCGCCGGCGCGGCCATTTATCGGATTTTTCACTGCGCCGGAATTTTTCCGCACCAGCCGGCGCTCCGCGCTTTTTCCCCGGATTGACGGTCCGGCGTCGCCCAGCTAACCCCTCGGCGCCAGGGGCCGCCGCTCATGAACGCCAAGGAAAAGGCCGCGCTCGGATCGATCGCCGCCTCGGCCGGCCTGGCCGGCGCGAAGGCCATTGTCGGTCTGCTCACCGGCTCGCTTGCGATTCTCTCGGAAGCTGGCCATTCGCTGC
>DASPWC010000331.1:0-2612 GCA_035622055.1 Xanthobacteraceae bacterium
GATTGTCATGACCGAGCTATCCGTACCGCTGTTGCAGAAAATCGGCCGTTTGCGCCTGCTTTCCGGCGTCGCGGCCGCGCTTATCGTGCTTGTCCTAGCGGGGATATACGGGATTGCGCACTTGCGAAGCAATCCGGCCGACGCCTCCTGTCAAGCGGCGGTTAACGCCGCACGGCGCATTGCCCCCCTGGCGCATGGCGAAGTGGCGGCGCTTGCGGTGGCGCAAGCGCCATTCCGCCTGCCCGATCTTGCATTTAAGGACGCGCACGGCCGCGATGTCACCCTTGCCGACTGGCGGGGCCAGACGGTGCTTCTCAATCTCTGGGCCACCTGGTGCGTGCCGTGCCGCCGCGAAATGCCGGCGCTCGACGCCTTGCAGGCCATCCTCGGCGGCGCGGATTTTCAGGTCGTCGCCGTTAACATCGACACCCGCGACCCGCAAAAGCCGCTCTCGTTCCTCAAAGACGTCGGCATCACACACCTTGCCTATTATTCCGATCCAAGCGCGCGGGCGTTCGAGGACCTGAAAACCGCCGGCAGGGCATTCGGCATGCCGACCACCGTCGTAATCGATCGTTCGGGCTGCGGCATCGGCGTCATGGCCGGCCCCGCCGAATGGGCAAGCGACGATGGCGTCAAGCTCATGCGCGCGGCAATCGCGGGTCCATAACGCGATACTTTGGTCCCGATCCGTGCGGCGATATCGCGCGACATTCGGCTTCCGGCAAAGCGGCATATCCAGACCCGGTTGACATCGCCGCCGCCGCGTCTATACTTAACCACATGGTAAAGTTTTACGTCGACCCGCTCGACCGTACCTTCGCCGCATTGTCCGATGCGACGCGCCGCGCGCTCGTCATGCGGCTGGCGCAGGAACCCGGTCTTTCGGTCAGCGAACTCGCAGCGCCGTTTTCGATGTCGCTGCCCGCGATCATGAAGCATCTCGACGTCTTGGCGGACGCCGGTCTCGTCGCGCGCGCCAAGACCGGCCGCACCGTCGCTTGCCGACTCGAAGCGGAAGCGATGCGCGACGCTTTCGAATGGCTCAACCGTTACGAAAAATTCTGGTCCGACCGGCTTTCAAGCCTCGCTGCATATCTGGAGGATGAATCATGGCAGTCCACGCAGCCACCAAGCCAAGTCTCACGATCAAGCGCCGGCTCAACGCGCCGCCGGCGAAAGTCTTTGCGGCGTGGACCGACCCGGAAAAAGTGAAGGGCTGGATGGGTCCGGGCGAGGTCAAAGTGCTCAAGGTCGAATGCGAACCGCGGGTCGGCGGCCGCTACCGCTGGCTGATGCAAAGCCCTGCCGGCGAAGAGCACGACGTCAGCGGCGTCTATCGCGAATTCGTGCCCGGCCGGAAACTCGTCTTCACCTGGGCTTGGAAAACCACGCCGGAACGGGAATCGCTGGTGACGGTCGAAATTAAGCCCGACGGCGATGGTTCATTGCTGACGCTGACCCACGAGCAATTCTTCGACGAGGAGGCGCGCGACCGTCATCACAATGGCTGGACCAACGCTCTCGACAAGCTGGAGAAATTTGTCGCCTGAGGGTCCGAATGGTCGCCGTTTTGTCGCGGCGGCTGATTAGACTGGAATCGTGTCGTAGCGCTTTTCCCGACATTGGGACAGGCGCGTCGGTAAGAAGTTCGTCAAGGAGTTCCTCATGTTGGAATCGCACGGAAAATTTTGTTGGAACGAGCTGATGGCGCGCGATGTTGCCAAGGCGAAAAAATTCTACAGCGACACGTTGGGCTGGAGCTTCGACGCGATGCCGACTCCCGACGGGGGCACCTATTGGCTCGCCAAGGTGGGCAATGAACCGGTCGGCGGCATATTCGACATCAGCGGCGCCGATTATGCCGGCGTCGCCGAGGGCTGGATGCCCTACATCGCCGTGGATGACGTCGACGCGCGCGTCAAGAAAGCCGTTACGGCCGGCGCCAAAGTGATGAAGCCTGCTTTCGACGTTCCCGGCGTGGGCCGCATCGTCATCCTGCGTGAGCCGGGCGGCGCCGGAATCGGCTGGATGACTCCGGCTGACTAATCCCGCTATCGAGAAGACAAACGGACCTGTCGCCGAACGCTATCTGCCACGCAGAACGGAAAGCAATCAATTCAGGAGTCTGACATGCAAGCACCCAAAGTCGTGTCTCATGACGAATGGATTGCGGCGCGCAAAGCCTATCTCGCCGAGGAAAAAGCCTTCAGCCGCGCCCGCGACGCGATCGCCCGCAAGCGCCGCGAACTGCCGTGGGAGAAAGTCGACAAGAATTACGTGTTCGATACGCCCGACGGCAAGCAATCGCTTGGCGACTTGTTCGGCGGCAAAAGCCAGTTGATCGTTTATCACTTCATGCTCGGCCCGGGCTGGGAAGCGGGCTGCCCGAGCTGTTCGCTTCTCGCCGATCATTTCGACGGCGCGGTCATCCATCTTGCGCAGCGCGATGTCTCCTTCGTCGTCGTATCGCGCGCGCCATTGTCGCAGATCGAGGCGTTCAAGCGGCGGATGGGCTGGCATTTCAAATGGGTGTCGTCGTTCGGCGGCGACTTCAATTTTGACTATCAGGTCTCGATCTCGCCGCAGGAAAAAGCCAGCGGCAAGGTGCT
>DASPWC010000332.1:0-4278 GCA_035622055.1 Xanthobacteraceae bacterium
ATAGACCTGGCGGAACTGTTCGATCGGAATTTCGGTGTTGCCGATTTTGGCGAGCGTCGAACGGCCAAAGCCGCGAAAGATATCGTTGATACCCCAGATCGCGAAGCTGCCCGCAAGCAGCGCCATGACCGCGGCCATCACGCCGCGGCCGAGCCAATTCTCGGAGGCCTTGCGAATACCTCGTAACATGCTTCCAGCGCCTAATGTGATCGGACGGGCGAGGCGCGCACTATAAGGAGCGTCGAGGGCAGCGCCAAGTGGACGTCATGTCTCGCCGCAACCGATGGAATTTCCTGATAAAACGCTCTTTTCTGCGCACAATCGGTCTGCTAACGGCTCATTGTGGCAGGCCAGAGACATGAAGAAGCGTTTAGTCAGAATGCCGGCGCCTTACCTTAGGCGCGTCTGGCTCGATCAAACTCAGATCCGGGATGCTGACGCATATCCCTTTTGCTTACCGTTTCTGCGCGGGGGATTCGAATTGGCGATCGAGAAGCCGATTACAATCATTATCGGTGAAAATGGAACGGGAAAGTCCACTGTACTGGAAGGTATCGCGGCGCTTGCTGGATACGACGAGGCCGGCGGCGGTAAGGGCTATCGACCGGTCGATCATTCAAGGGCTCGCGAAGCAATGGAAGGGCGGCTTGCCGATGCGTTACGCGCTTCATGGCTGCCCAAGATCACGAGCGGGTGGTTCTTTCGCGCCGTGAGTTTCTTTTCGGTCGCACGATATCTCGATGTTGCGGCGCTGGATAGTTTCGGAGTTCCGCTCGATTTCCTTTCGCATTCGCATGGCGAGGGATTCCTGCGTTTTTTTGAAGAGCGCTGCACTCGGCAAGGAATTTTCATTTTCGATGAGCCGGAGTCGGCCTTATCGCCATCGCGCCAGATTGCGTTTCTAAAACTGCTGCGGCGCATGGAGAACACCGGTCACATTCAAGTTCTCATGGCGCCCCACTCGCCAATGCTGATGGCTCACCCGGCGGCGCAGCTTTTGCAGCTTTCTCACGATGGGTTCGATCCGGTCAGCGTCGCGGAAACGGATCATTATCGCCTCATCCAGGAGTTTTGCGCGGATCCTTCGGCATTTATCGATAACGATCGGTGCGAGGCAGGATTATGACGCGCACTCCGCTGGTTGCAGGCAATTGGAAGATGAATGGGTTGCAGGCCTCGATCGGCGAATTGAAAAGCATCGTCGAGGGCGCGCAATCGCTCGGCGATGTGGATCTCATTGTCTGTCCGCCGGCGACGCTTATTGCCGGCTTTGCCGCTGCGGTCCGCGGAACGCGCGTTTGCATCGGCGGTCAGGATTGTTCCACGCAATCCGCAGGCGCCTATACCGGAGATATTTCCGCGGAAATGCTTCGCGATGCAGGCGCAACGGCCGTGATCGTCGGCCATTCCGAGCGGCGCCATTATCATGGGGAGACCGATGCCATTGTGCGCGCCAAGGCGATCGCGGCACAGCGTGCCGGGCTTCTTGCCATCGTTTGTATCGGCGAGACACGCGCGGAGCGCGATCGCGGACAAGCCCGTCGTGTCGTCAGTCGGCAGCTTGATCGTTCGTTGCCGGATACAAGCAAGGACATCGTCGTCGCCTACGAGCCGGTCTGGGCCATCGGTACCGGGTTGACGCCAACGCCCGACGATCTGCGCGCAATGCATGGCCTGATCAGGGAGCGGCTGTCGGCGCGGTTCACGAAGACCGGTCAGGCCGTTCATATTCTCTATGGCGGGTCGGTAAAGCCGGCGAACGCCAAAGAGCTCCTGGCCCTTGAAAATGTCGACGGCGCCTTGGTCGGCGGCGCAAGCCTAGATGCCGGGGAATTCCTGGCTATCGCGGGGGTCTATCGCTGAGGCCACGCCGTGGGAACGCGTCAAGGCCGCTGAGGTAAGAACGCAAGCGCGCGGATTTCGCGCAGCCATCTGCCCTTATCCAGGCCATTGCACCATAGAAAAGCCGCCCCGGATCGTGTAGAGACTGCGCCGACTTCCTATATTGGGACCTATGAGCGTCGGGGTCGTTTTGACAGCCTCCGGGCAAGGTTCAGGTGGATATTCGGAATGTTGACTGTCATTGTTGTCATTCATCTTATGCTGGTCTTGGCCCTGATCGGCGTGGTGCTGCTGCAAAAATCCGAGGGCGGCGGCCTCATCAGCTCGACGAGCGGGTTCTTGTCGAGCCGCGGCACTGCCAATGTTCTCTCGCGCACCACTGCGTTGCTTGCCGCCGGTTTTTTCGCAACCAGCCTTGCTTTGTCATGGCTGGCGGGTTTTCAGCGCCACCCGGCTTCGATCATCCACACTGGCGGAGCCCCGGCACAGGAAGCGCCCGCAGGCTCACCGCCCATGGCCCCTATCGGCCAAGGCAGCGGCGGCGTGCTCAATGAGCTACAGAAGGGCATACCGGGCTTGCCGGCTGAACGTGCTCCAGCTCCGCAACCTGGTCCTGCGCCGGGCGGTCCGCAGGTGCCGCAATCGAAATAGCGAAGAACGAGATCACAATGCACATCGGGCGCCTCCAGCCGCCGGGCCCGTTCGCTCACAAACCCTGGTTAGCGGCAAAGCAAGAACTACAAAGCACAATCTATTGTAATCGTTGTATTTTCGGTCTCCGGTGTTACGCGTTTGTGCCTGGCTTAGCAGCCATCCGCGAAAATCGCTCGTCGAATCGAGCAAGGCGCGCTAAGGGTTAGGTCCCATGGCGCGGTACATCTTCATCACCGGCGGCGTGGTCTCCTCACTCGGCAAAGGTCTTGCTTCCGCGGCGCTCGGCGCGCTGCTGCAGGCGCGCGGTTACAAGGTCCGGCTGCGCAAGCTTGACCCTTATCTCAATGTCGATCCGGGCACGATGTCGCCTTACCAGCATGGCGAGGTGTTCGTGACCGACGATGGCGCCGAGACTGATCTCGACCTCGGTCACTACGAGCGCTTCACCGGTCGTCCGGCGACGCGCCGGGACAACATCACGACCGGGCGCATTTATCAGGAAATTCTCGCCAAAGAGCGCCGCGGCGACTATCTCGGAGCCACCATCCAGGTAATCCCCCACGTTACCAACGCCATCAAAGATTTCATTCGCGACGGCAACGAGGACTTCGATTTTGTCCTTTGCGAAATCGGCGGCACCGTGGGCGATATCGAAGGTCTGCCGTATTTCGAGGCAATCCGCCAGCTCGGCAACGATCTGCCGCGCGGTCATGCGATCTATATTCACCTAACGCTCATGCCGTTTATTCCGAGCGCAGGTGAATTAAAGACCAAGCCGACCCAGCACTCCGTGCGCGAGCTGCGCGCGATTGGCATTCAGCCGGATGTTCTTTTGTGCAGGACCGATCGCGACATACCCTTGAGCGAGCGGCGCAAGCTCGCGCTGTTTTGCAATGTGCGCGAAAGCGCCGTGATCGAGGCGCGCGACGTTGACAACATTTATGCGGTCCCCGAGGCCTATCACGCCGCGGGACTGGACACGGAGGTGCTCGCCGCCTTCGGTATCGATAATCCGCCGCCGCCCGATCTTGCCACATGGCGGCTCATTAACGAGCGCGTCCGGAACCCCGAAGGTGATGTGACGATCGCTATCGTGGGTAAATATACCGGCATGAAAGATGCCTATAAGTCGTTGATCGAAGCCCTGTCGCACGGCGGTGTCGCCAACAAGGTCAAGGTCAACCTCGACTGGATCGAAAGCGAAGTCTTCGAGAACGAGGACCCCGCGCCCTTCCTGGAACATGTCGACGGTATTTTGGTGCCGGGAGGATTCGGCCAGCGCGGCGCGGAAGGGAAAATTCGCGCGGCGCGGTTCGCCCGCGAACGTCACGTTCCCTATTTCGGGATCTGCTTCGGCATGCAAATGGCTGTGATCGAAGCGGCGCGCAATCTTTGCGGCATTGAAGCGGCAAATTCGACTGAATTTGTCGCGACGCCGGAGCCGGTCGTCGGCCTGATGACGGAGTGGATGAAGGGCAATGAGCTCCAAAAGCGCGGCGTGACCAGCGACATGGGGGGCACAATGCGCCTCGGCGCCTATCCGGCGGTATTGCAGCGTGGCTCGCGCGTCTCAGAGATTTATCACGCAACCGAGATTTCCGAACGTCATCGCCACCGTTATGAGGTCAATACCGCCTATAAGGACCGTTTGGCGCAGCACGGCATGCGCTTCTCGGGCATGTCGCCCGACGGTCTCCTGCCTGAGATCATCGAATATGACGACCATCCCTGGTTCATCGGCGTGCAATTCCATCCCGAGCTGAAGTCCCGCCCGTTCGCGCC
>DASPWC010000333.1:0-3108 GCA_035622055.1 Xanthobacteraceae bacterium
GCGTGATCAAGCAGATCAGGCATTCTGGGTTAATCGTCGGAACTCAGCTGTGCCTTGTGATGCCATATGGTGGACGGAACACACCACTCATGTTGCCCGCTCTTGCAGGCATTGTTCATGATCGCCAGGGTACTGACGGTCAGCAGCACAACCGCGGTGAGGACAATTGCCAAGGGAGTCTTCATCGTGACCTCCCTCCTGCGAGCCTGGGGTGCCGAATCTCCGACCTTCAAAATGAACCTGGGGTGAACGGCAGGCGTCGGGAGCGTGTTTATTATTCATGGCCAACGGGTCACCAAGGCAGCGTTGCGGGGTCAAGTCTCTGCTAAACAAGGCGCCGGTGACAAACCGGTTTTTTCCGCCGCAGTAGCCTTCGCGGCTAGGCCTTCCCCGAATTGATGTCGATCTTACATGCGCTCTATGATCCTCCCGGCCATACTTACCAACCGCTTACTAGCCCTCCGGTCCGGCGGCGCTTATCTAACGGCATCAATCGGTTGATCGTTTCACTGGCAGTACCCATGACAGATAGCGTTAGTGCCGCCGTTCCGGGAAGCGAGATGCAGGCGAACGGCACCAGCGGCGTGCACAGCCGCGACGGCTTGTGGGCGCTCGCGCTCGGCAGTATCGGCGTCGTCTATGGCGATATCGGCACCAGTCCGCTTTACGCGCTTCGGGTCGCGATCGTCGCCGCCTCCGGGACCGGCCAGGGCGTGCTCGACCGCGGCACCGTGATTGGCATCGTGTCGCTCATCCTTTGGGCGCTTTTCATCATCGTCACGCTCAAATACGTCGTCATCCTGCTGCGCGCCGATAATAACGGCGAGGGCGGCACGCTCACGCTTATGGCCCTGGCGTCGCGCGCGGTCGGCCGCATGAGCAGGGCGGTCGGCGTCGTCGCCCTTCTTGGGATCACCAGCGCTGGTCTGTTTTACGGCGATGCCGTCATTACACCGGCACTGTCGGTTCTGTCCGCCGTAGAAGGCATCGATGTCGCGACACCGGCATTCCATCAATATGTCGTGCCGCTGACGGTCGTCATCCTTTTGGCGCTGTTCGCCGTGCAATCGCGCGGCACCGCAAGGGTCGCCGCGCTGTTCGGTCCGATCATGATGGTGTGGTTCGTTGCCATTGCGATACCGGGCGTTTTTTGGATCGTCGCCGATCCGGATATTTTGTGGGCGCTCAATCCCCTTTACGGCGTCACGTTTCTTCTGCATCACGGCATGATTGGCCTGTACACGCTTGGCGCCGTATTTCTTGCCGTCACCGGCGCCGAGGCGCTCTATGCGGATCTCGGGCATTTCGGGCGCAGACCGATCCAACTCGCCTGGATCGTCGTGGTTCTGCCGTCGCTGGCGTTGAATTATCTGGGGCAGGGCGCGCTCGTATACGCCAACCCCAAAACGATCGACAACCCGTTCTTTCTGCTTTATCCCGTCTGGGCGCTGATCCCGATGGTCGTGCTGGCGACCGTGGCGACCGTGATCGCGAGCCAGGCCGTCATAACCGGGGCCTATTCGCTCACCAGCCAGGCAATTCAGCTCGGCCTGCTGCCGCGGCTTGAAGTGCGCCACACCTCCGCGCAACAGGCCGGCCAAATCTACATGCCGCGGGTCAACGGTCTCCTGCTCGTCGGGGTGCTGTTGCTGGTGGCTTTGTTCCGCTCTTCGAGCGCGCTTGCATCGGCTTATGGTATCGCCGTCACCGGAACGATGGTCGTCACGGGCATGATGGCGTTCATCGTGATCTGGCGCATGTGGCGCTGGTCGCCGCTCGCCGCCACCGCACTGATGGGACCGTTCCTTATTGTCGATCTGACGTTTCTCTCGGCGAACATGCTCAAGGTGGTGGAAGGCGGCTGGGTACCGCTCGCAATCGGCGGTCTTGTGATGCTGGTGATGTATACATGGCGCCGCGGCACCAGAATCCTGTCCGCCAAGACGCGCCGGCTCGAGACGCCGCTCGACGATCTGGTGCGAATCTTGGAGAAGAAACCGCCGCAGCGCGTCCCCGGCACGGCGGTTTTTCTTACCAGCGATCCGAAAAGTGCGCCGACCGCGTTGCTGCACAGCCTCAAGCACTACAAAGTGCTGCACGAGAAGAACGTCATTCTCTCCGTCGAGAGCACCCACACCCCGCGTGTCCAAAGCGACATGCGGGTCAGCATTGAACCGGTCGGATCGACGTTCACGCGCGTGCTTTTGCGGTTCGGCTACATGGAAACGCCCAACATTCCGCGCGCGCTCGCGATCGCGCGCAAGCTCGGCTGGCAATTCGACATTATGTCGACGTCGTTCTTTTTGTCGCGCCGTTCACTGCGGCCCGCCACTCATTCGGGAATGCCGCGCTGGCAGGACCGCTTATTCATCACTTTGGCGCGCTCTGCGAACGATGCGACCGACTACTTCCAGATTCCGACCGATCGTGTGGTTGAGGTTGGAACGCAAGTGACGGTATAAGCTCTTCTCCTGTGCCGCGAGAGCACGTAGTGTTGAGCATCAGCGATTGCAGGACAACAAGATGTCGGACCAAAATCCCCAGGACAGCGGCTTCAAAGTGCGCGATTTGACGCCGCAGGAGGTCGCCGAGGGCCTGCAGGACGGCAGCTACGTCCTGGTCGATGTGCGCGAACCCCAAGAAACCGCCCTGGAGCGCTTTCCCGGCGCCGTTGTTGTTCCATTGTCCGCCTTCGATCCGGCCGCCATCCCGGACCCGGGCGGGCGCGAAGTGGTGTTCGCCTGCCGCTCGGGACGGCGGTCGGTCACCGCCTCCCTTGCGGCGCAAGAGCAGGGCTTTCCCTACGGTTCGCATCTCGCCGGTGGCATGCTGGCGTGGAAAGCCGCGGGCTTGCCGACCGAGACGTGAGCGCCGAACGGGCATTCAATTTGTTGTCGCTTTTCGCCAAGGCGGGAGGTTGCGCGCGGGGCGCGCCAATGCGCATCGGCGCGGCTGCCGCCGCGCTTGCGCTGGCGGGTGCGATTGGATTGCTCGCGGCCGGGCCAGCGGCGCCGCAGTCGCGCGTCGTCAACTATTACAACTGGTCGGACTACGAGGACCCGACGGTACTCGACGGGTTCACCAAGGAAACCGGCATCACGGTCCGCT
>DASPWC010000334.1:0-4727 GCA_035622055.1 Xanthobacteraceae bacterium
ATCGGCTTGCCGAAGATGGATGGCGTTTCAGTCCTTGAAGCGTGGCGGCGCGCGGGCCGCGCCATGCCGGTCTTGATTCTGACCGCGCGCGACCGCTGGAGCGACAAAGTTCAAGGCTTCGACGCTGGCGCCGACGACTACGTCGCAAAGCCCTTCCACCTTGAAGAGGTTCTGGCGCGGGTGCGCGCGCTGCTTCGCCGCTCGGCGGGACACGCCAAGAGTGAATTCACCTGCGGCCCCGTTCGGCTCGACACGCGCACTGGCCGGGTCGCGGTCGATGGCAATCCGGTCAAGCTCACCTCACACGAATATCGGCTTCTGTCCTATTTGATGCACCACACCGGACGCGTGGTGTCGCGCACCGAGCTCGTCGAGCATCTCTACGATCAGGATTTCGATCGGGACTCCAATACTATCGAGGTCTTCGTTGGGCGGATTCGCAAAAAATTGGGCGTCGATGTCATCCAGACGGTGAGGGGCCTCGGTTATCTGCTTACGCCTCCCGATGCGCGCTAATTCGCTCAGGGTTCGCTTATTCCTCTGGGCCACCACGTGGACGGTGGTCATACTGATCATTACGGGAATCGCGCTATCCACGCTTTATCGCCACGCCGTCGAACGCGCGTTCGACCGGCGCCTCGACGTTTATCTGCGCACGCTTGTGGCGAACGTTGCCTCGCCCGAGGAAAGCGGCGACAAATTTCCTCAGTCGATCGGCGAACCGCTGTTCGAATTGCCGCTCTCGGGCTGGTATTGGCAAGTGACCCGTCTCGATACCAAAACGCCGGAAGTGCATTCATCACGCTCGCTTTGGGATTCGAACTTGCCGCGGCTGCCTCCCGACAAGTCGAGCGCCGATTCCGAATATCGCCAAGGCTACGCTCCGGGCCCGGAAGATCAGAACCTGCGCCTCGTTGAGCGGAATATCGATCTCGGTGCCGATGGCCGTTATCTGATTGCGGTGGCCGGTGACGCCGCGGAGATCGACGACGAGACGCATAATTTCGACCGCGCGATCGTGATTACCTTCACCGCACTGACCATGGCGCTGTTGTTGACGACGGCTTTACAGGTTCGCTTCGGGCTAGCTCCGCTTACGCGCATTTCCGAGAGTCTTGCCGCGATCCGTTCCGGCCGCGCCGAGCGGCTGCAAGGTGAATTCCCGGTCGAGATCGCCCCGCTCGCGCGCGAGACCAATGCCTTGATTGAAGCCAATCGCGAGATTGTCGAGCGCGCGCGCACGCATGTCGGAAACTTGGCCCACGCGCTGAAGACGCCACTCTCGGTCATCGTGAACGAAGCTTCGGCGCGCAACAGCGATCCATTCGCGCTCAAGGTGCTGGAGCAAGCCGACATCATGCGCGATCAGGTGGCTCGCCGGCTCGAACGCGCGCGGCTCGTCGCGCGCTCTGGCGTCGTCGGGACGCTGGTCGATGTTCCCCCGATTGTGACCGCGCTGGCGCGTACCATGGAGAAGCTTCATCGCGACCGCGAGATCGCCATCGATGTCGATGTGCCCGTGCATGCGCGGTTTCGCGGCGAACAACAGGACCTGGAGGAAATGGTCGGCAATCTCGTCGACAACGGCTGCAAATGGGCGCAATCGCGCGTTGCGATCGAAGTTCTGACCGAACAGGCGACGGCGGTTGACGAGAAGGGCTGGGTGCGCATCATCGTCGACGACGACGGGCCGGGGCTCTTGCCAGCCCAGCGCGAGCAGGTCGCGCTGCGCGGCCAACGCTTGGACGAGACCAAGCCCGGCTCCGGCCTCGGCCTTTCCATCGTGGTCGAGCTCGCCGGACTCTATGGCGGGGTGCTCACGCTCGGCACCGCGCCGATAGGGGGGCTGCGCGCCGAGCTCGCGCTGCCCGGCGGCTAGGACATGATCGGGAAAAAGCCTGCCCCGGACACCGACCCGTTTTGCGGGCAGTGAAAAATGCGCTGATCACCGAGGGAGGGATTCGCCATGACATTAACGCGGCGCCGGCTGCTTACCGCCGGCACGTCCACTCTCATAACGTCCGCCGTCGCTGCGCCGCCCGTTGTCCATGCTCAGCGGGCGCAATGGACGTATAAATACGCGAACAATCTTCCCGAAACGCATCCGATGAACGTTCGCGCCCGGGAGATGGCGGCGGCGATCAAGCAGGAGACAAACGGCCGCTTCGATTTGCAGATCTTCCCTAGCAGCCAATTGGGTTCCGACACCGATACGCTCAGTCAAATCCGCTCCGGGGGCGTCGAATTCTTCACGCTCTCGGGCCTGATCCTTTCGACGCTCGTTCCGGTCGCTTCGATTAACGGGATGGGATTCGTCTTCCCCGACTATGACAGTGTCTGGAAGGCGATGGATGGCGATCTCGGCGGTTTTATCCGAGCGCAAATCGCCAAGGCCAACCTCATCGCCATGGAGAAGATTTGGGACAACGGCTTCCGCCAGACCACAACGAGCACCAAGCCTATTGCGACACCGGATGACTTCCGCGGCATGAAGCTGCGCGTGCCGCCGTCGCCGTTGTGGACATCGATGTTCAAAGCCTTCGACGCATCGCCGGCTTCGATCAATTTCAATGAGGTTTATTCGGCGCTGCAGACCAGGATTGTCGACGGGCAGGAAAATCCGCTCGCGATCATTTCGACCGCAAAGCTTTATGAAGTGCAAAAATATTGTTCATTGACCAATCATATGTGGGACGGCTTCTGGTTCTTGGCCAATCAACGCGCCTGGGAAAGCCTGCCGGACGACGTTCGTGCAATCGCCGCCAAGCATATCAACGCGGCCGGCCTGAAGGAGCGCGATGACGTCGAGAAGCTGAATGCGTCGCTTCAACAAGATCTGACGGCCAAGGGACTCGTCTTCAATCGGCTCGACCCGAGGCCATTCCGCGACAAGCTTCGGTCCGCCGGCTTCTACACCGAGTGGCAGGGCAAATACGGCCCGCAGGCGTGGAGCTTACTTGAAAAATCGGTGGGCAAGCTCGCGTGACCGTCGACACCGGTGCGCAGATCTCTCTGTCGAACAACGCCGATGCGGCGTCCGGCCTCTCGATCGTGGCGTGGAGCGAAGCCTGCCTTGGCGCATTGATCGAAATACTGGCCGCGAGCCTCGTCGCCGCGGAGATTGTGATCCTGTTTGGCGGCGTAGTTTTCCGCTACGTGTTCGATCACCCGCTCGTCTGGTCGGACGAGCTGGCCTCGACACTATTTCTTTGGCTCGTAATGTTGGGCGCAGTGATCGCGTTCCGCCGCGATGAGCATATGCGGATGACCGCATGCGTAACTGCCCTCGGCCCAGCGCCACGGGCTTCGGCAGACAGCTTTGCAGATGTCGCCTCGCTTGTCTTTCTGCTCCTGGTCGCGTGGCCGGCCTATCAATACGCACGCGACGAGTTGCCGATCACAACGTCTGCCTTGGAAATTACGGACGCCTGGCGTGCCGCAGCCTTGCCCGCCGGGATTGTATTGATGCTCGTCTTTGCCATGTTTCGCCTGAGAGATCGGCCGGTCAAATCGCTTTGTGCGTCGATCGGGCTCGCGGCCGCTGTGGCCATATCCTTCTGGCTTGGCGAGCCGATCTTTCAAAGCCTCGGCAATTTCAATCTCCTGATTTTCTTTGTCGGCGTCGTTACCGCCGCGGTCTTTGCCGGTGTGCCGATCGCTTTCGCCTTCGGCCTGGCGATCTTTGGCTATCTTGCTCTTTCGACGCATACGCCGTTGGCTGTGATGGTCGGCCGCATGGACGAAGGGATGAGCCATCTCATCTTGCTCGCCGTACCGCTCTTTGTCTTTCTCGGGCTTTTGATCGAAATGACGGGGATGGCGCGGGCGATGGTGGCCTTCTTGGCAAATCTTCTGGGCCACGTCCGCGGCGGACTGCATTTCGTTCTAGTCGCCGGAATGTATCTGGTGTCCGGAATTTCCGGCTCGAAAGCTGCCGACATGGCGGCGGTCGCGCCCGTACTTTTTCCGGAGATGAAGGAACGCGGTGCAAAACCGGGCGATCTTGTCGCGCTTCTATCGGCGACCGGCGCGCAAACCGAGACCATTCCGCCGAGCCTTGTCCTCATTACGATAGGTTCTGTGACCGGAGTGTCCATCGCCGCACTCTTTACCGGCGGTTTGCTGCCGGCGGCCGTGCTGGCGTTCCTGCTGTGCTTTGTGATCCGTTGGCGATATCGAAACGAAGATCTCGGCCATGCCGGCCGCGCAACCAAACGCGAGATTGCACGGAGCCTTGTCGTCGCGCTGCCGGCCATCGCGCTGCCGTTCTTGATCCGGGCCGCGGTGGTCGGAGGCGTGGCCACGGCGACCGAGGTTTCGACGATCGGCATCGCCTATTCGGCCGTCGCGGGTCTTCTCGTCTACCGCCGGTTCGATTGGATGGCGCTGCGGCCGATGCTCGTGTCGACCGCAAGCCTTTCGGGTGCAATCCTTCTCATCATCGGAACGGCGACCGCGATGGCCTGGGGTCTTACACAATCGGGCTTCTCACATACGCTAGCCGCCGCGATGACCGGCTTGCCCGGCGGGGCCGCCGGATTCATGGCCGCGTCGATCCTTGCCTTCGTCGTGCTTGGTTCGGTGCTCGAGGGTATTCCGGCCATTGTGCTATTCGGCCCGCTTCTTTTTCCTATCGCCAAAGCGGTCGGCATCCACGAAGTGCACTATGCGATGGTCGTCATCCTGGCGATGGGCATCGGGCTTTTCGCTCCGCCTTTCGGCGTCGG
>DASPWC010000335.1:0-8622 GCA_035622055.1 Xanthobacteraceae bacterium
CGCTAAGCGTGATCGTCGCAATGAGTGCCGTAATGAGTTTCATGCCTCGCCTCCCGCGAGGTCTGCGTCCGGTGGCTTCGTGCGCGAGCTGGGGGTTCGCCCTTCGACCTGCTTGTACCACGACAACAGACTTGCTGTCGCCACCATGATCAAGATGCCGATAAGGCTGATCAGCGCTTGAATGAGCGGGCCACCCGACCATTCGCTGATGATGAACTGGCCAGCAAAGGCCAAGAACACGCCGAGACAAAAAACTTCGAGTGAGTGTTGGCCGCAAAGGATCGCCGGACGCAAATAGCGAGATTTCAACCACGGCCAATCGCGCGGCACGAAGCGCACCGTCACCGCTGCGAGGGCAAGGAAATGCGCGAACCGCAGCACGTCGAGATTGGTTTTGTCGATCGGATACATCCAATCGCTGAGCCAGACCGGGACGAAGCGGGCGAGCGGCTCGATGTACCAGGTCAAGGTGATTGCAAAAGCGAATACGAGGTATGCGATTGCCGACGCCAGCACGATCCGCGAGCGTAGAACTGCGGACAGCCGCTGCGCCCCACCAAGCGCGCACCACGCGCCGAACACGAACAGGAGCTGCCAGGCGAATGGATTGAAGAACCAAGCGCCGTTCGGATAGGCCGGCAGATTCCAATCGAAATTCCACGCCAGCACATAAAGCAGCGCCGAGCCGGCCAGCGCCAAAGCCGGCTGGCGGATCAACAGCCAAAGCATCGGCGGGAAAAACAGCAGCAGCACGATATAGAGCGGCAGCACGTCCATGTTGACCGGCTTGAACTTCAAGATCAGCGCCTGGAATATCGTAACGTCCGGCTGCTTGAGGAAATCGAGGATATTCATTTCCTCGGCGTAGAGCGGATTGTCGAAGGTCGACGCGACATAGGCGATTTCCGCCATGAAGATCGTGAATAGAAAGATGTGCGCGACGTAGATTTGCCAAGCGCGCCGCAACACACGTGCGCTCGCGATGACGACGCCGCGCTCGCGCATCGCGCGTCCATAGACGAAAGCCGCCGTATAACCTGAAATGAAGATGAAGATCTCGGTTGCGTCGCTGAAGCCGTAATTTCGAATGGTGAACCAGTTGGCGATGTTTTGCGGAATGTGATCGAGAAAAATCAGCCACAGCGCGATCCCGCGGAACAGATCGAGCCGCAAATCGCGTTCCGCCGGTCCGGAGGCCGGCAGGACGGCCGTCCCCGCCGGCTCGACAAGCCTTGGCCTCACGAAATGCTTGGCAATAGGCTTCACGACGGGCTGCCGATCTTTTTGGACCTTGCGCCGCCGGAGCGGCCGATTCGGCCAAGTCCGGGCGGTTTTGCACGGGCCGCTTGAGAAAGCTCGCCCTGACAGTTATGCCATTAGCGAATCTGACGCTACTCGTGCCGCCGCGCTGGCCGGAAGCTGCCACCATCGGAAGACGGGCGTCGATGTCAACAGGAAAGTCGCTGCATAGCTCGCCATGTATCGCTCCCTGACCCGCAACATCGAAGTTGTGGTGACACCGCGTTTCGTCGCCGACCGCTCATCGCCGGAGAACAATTATTTCTTCTGGGCGTACACGATTTCGATCACGAATAAGGGAACCGAAACGGTGCAACTGAAAACGCGCCACTGGCGGATCACCGATGCGCACGGCAGGCGCCAGGAAGTGCGCGGGGCCGGCGTGGTCGGCGAAGAGCCGGTGCTCAAGGCGGGCGAAGTGTTCGAATATACCAGCGGCGTTCCGCTTCAGACGCCTTCGGGCTTCATGGTCGGCACCTATGGAATGGTGAGTGCGAGCGGAGAACATTTCGATATCGACGTCCCGGCTTTTTCCCTCGACAGCGTCGATGGCGGCAAACGCACGATCAACTAGGGTCAAGACTCATAACCTTGGCGATCGCCTCGCGCCGTCGATGGCAACGGCTGCCCTATTTCCCGAATGCTTTTGTGAGTTTTGAAACTAAAGCCTACCAACGAAAGCTGCGAACGGTCGCCTGCGATCCTTGTTTGCGATGACGGCCGCAGCTCACCTGCCGAGTAAACACTAATGGATTCAATGGTTTAAGAAGAGCGCGATGACTTCGCCGTCAGGCCGGCGGCGCGTTCTGTGTCGCAATCTCGCTCGGGGCAAACACATAGGTCGAACTGCAAAACTCGCACGTGACGGTAATGCGTCCATCTTCCACCATGTCGTCGCGATCTTGCTGCGAGAAGCTGCGCAGCATGTTCTCGACGCCGTGCCGCGAACATGAGCATTGCGCGGCGACGCGACCGGCGCGGAATACGCGCACGCCCCGCTCGTGAAACAGCCGATAAGCCAGCCGTTCGCTCGAAAGCGCCGGATCGAGCAATTCGATATCGTCGACGGTCGCGACAAGCGAACGACCTTCGACCCACGCTTCGTCCTCCGGCAGCACGTGAGGGGGAGTGCCGGGCGGAGCGTCGCCGGGATCGAGATCCGCGCGGCGCGCGCGCTCGGCCGAATTAGGCAAAAACTGAAGTAAGATGCCGCCGGCGCGCCAGTGCCGCCGCGGACCGCCTTGGCCTGAGCGAAACTCTTCGCCGACAGCCAGCCGAACCCTGGTCGGAATTTGCTCCGAACGCGTGAAATATTCGTGCGCGGCCTGTTCGAGGTCTCCGCCGTCGAGCGGCACCAGTCCCTGATAGCGGTTCATTTCCGGACCCTGGTCGATGGTCATTGCCAAGTGACCGCGGCCGAGGAGCTGACCAGGCGCCGCCTGGCCGGCCGCGATGGCGGCCGCCACGCGTCCGGCGTCGAATCGCGCACAGCCCCGCACGTTGCTCGGCGATGTGAAATCGACCACCAGCATGCGGACCGGCCCGTCGCTTTGGGTTTGCAGGATGAAACGGCCCTCGAACTTGAGGGCGGAGCCCAGCATCACGGTGAGCACGATCGCTTCGCCGAGAAGCTTTGCCACCGGCGCCGGGTAGTCGTGGCTGTTGAGAATGGTGTCGACAACCGCGCCGAGCCGGACGATCCGGCCGCGCAAATCGAGCGCCTTGACCGCAAAGGGCAGGATCGTGTCATCGAGGCCGGTTTCGGCGGCCCGCCGCGACGGCATAGCGAATTGGGGATTGCTCATCGCTCCGAAATATAGGTCCTGTCGGCGCTTTTGTGAGGCCCGCGCCCTAATTCGTTGACATGATTGCCTTCACCGAACGTTGGCTTCGAGACACCACGCCAAAATGCCCTTTTGCGCGTGCAGCCGGTTTTCGGCCTCGTCGAAAACCACCGAATGCGGCCCGTCGATGACGTCGTCGGTGACTTCCTCGCCGCGATGGGCCGGCAAGCAGTGCATAAAAATAGCGTCCGGCCTGGCGCGTGCCATCAGCCGGGCATTGACCTGATAGTGTTTGAGCAGGTTGTGACGGCGCGCGCCGTTGCGGTCGCCCATGGAAATCCAGGTGTCGGTGACGACACAGTCGGCGCCCTTGACCGCTTCGTCCGGATCGGTGCCGATCGTGATCGGCGCGCCCGACGATTTAATCCACTGCAGAAGCGGTTTCTTCGGCGCGAGCTCCGACGGCGTCGCCACCCGCAAGCGGAATTCGAAGCGCTCGGCGGCATGCATCCAGGACGTAAGCACGTTATTGGCATCGCCGGTCCACGCCACGGTGCGGCCACGGATCGGACCGCGATGCTCCTCGAAAGTCAGGACGTCGGCCAGCACCTGGCAAGGATGCGAACGGCGCGTGAGGCCGTTGATGACGGGAATCGTAGCATGGCGCGCGAGCTCGCCGACCGCGGCCGGGTCCAGTGCGCGGATCATGATGACGTCGATGTAGCGCGACAACACGCGCGCGGTATCCGCCAGCGTCTCACCGCGGCCGAGTTGCATCTCTTCCGCGGTCAGGAGAATGGCGTCACCGCCGAGCTGGCGCATGGCCACTTCGAAGGATACCCGGGTACGGGTCGAAGGCCGCTCGAAAATCATTGCCAGCGTCTTGCCTGCGAGCGGGCGATCCGTGCGGTCGCGTTTGGACTTCATGGCCCGCGCGGCTTCGATCATTCCGCGCAGCTCGACCGCCGGAACGTCGATGAGTTCGAGGAAGTGACGGACGCCGTTCACCCGGCGGCCTCCTCGCTGTTTTCTTGTTTAGCCCGATTGCCAACGTTGGACGGCGCGGCCGCGGTGGCCCGGCTGAGCCGCGCGCAAGCGCGGTCGAGCCTTGCGACGCCCTCGGCAATTTCCTGTTCGCTGACAATCAGTGGCGGCAGCAATCGCACGACGTTGTCCCCCGCCGCCACCGTCAACATCTTCTCGCCGCGGATCGCATTGACGAGTTCGGCGGCGGGAATGACCGCGCGCAAACCGATCAGAAGACCCTCGCCCCGTATTTCGGAGATCAGCGAAGGGTAACGGTCCTTGATTTCGGCGAGCCGCTGTTTGAACAGGATGCCCATCCGCTTGACGTGGTCGAGAAAGCCCGGCGCCAGCATCACGTCCAGCGTCGCATTGGCTGCGCTCATCGCCAGCGGATTACCGCCGAATGTGGAGCCGTGGGTACCGGCGGTCATGCCCTTGGCCGCCTCGCTGGTCGCGAGAACGGCGCCGACGGGAAAACCGCCACCTAGCGCCTTGGCGAGCGCCATAATATCAGGGGCGACGCCGGTGCGCTGGTAAGCGAACATTTCCCCGGTTCGCCCCATGCCGGTTTGCACTTCGTCGAAGATGAGCGCGAGACCGTTCTGGTCGCAAAGCTCGCGCAGCGCCTTGAGGAACGAAGGCGCGATGGTGCGCACGCCGCCCTCGCCCATCAGCGGCTCGATCATTATCGCCGCGGTTTGCTCGCCGATGACGCGCTTGAGCGCCGTCAGATCCTCGGCCACGACCTGGTCGAAGCCTTCGACCGGGGGTCCGAAACCGTCGAGGTATTTTTTTTGTCCGCCGGCGGCGAGCGTCGCCAGCGTGCGGCCGTGAAAGGCGCCTTCGAACGTGACGATCCGATAACGCTCGGGCCGCCCGCTCACCGCCTGGTACTTGCGGGCAGTCTTGATTGCGCCTTCGGCGGCCTCGGCGCCGGAATTGCAGAAGAACACGACGTCCGCGAAGCTCGCGTGGCACAGACGCCGCGCTACGTGCTCGGCCTCCGGAATTTCATAGAGATTGGAGACGTGCCAAAGCTTGCGCGCCTGCTCAGCGAGTGCGCCGACGAGATGGGGATGTGCGTGACCCAGCGCGTTAACGGCGACGCCCGAGGTAAAGTCGAGATAGCGGTCGCCGTCTTTGGTCACAAGCCATACCCCTTCGCCTCGCTCGAAAGCGAGGTCGACACGCGCAAAGGTCGCCATCAGATGCGATGTCATGGCTTTGCCTGCGAACGCTGCACGCCAAATCCGGGCAGCTCAAACGAAATGTGCCGCCTCTACGGGCGGCACGCCTCAGCATTCTATTTCCGCGCGCCCTGCTGTCAACACAGCATAATTGCGCGACGCGAACCCGATTTGTACCCAGTTCATCCACACATGCGCAGGAATATGTGGACTCGCGCAGTGCGAGTCTTGCGTGAGACTCCCGCCATATTGTAGCCTTTTCACGGTCTAGTACGACATCTCGTGCGGCGGACAGTCTTCTGAAGAGTTGGTGGTTGAGTGCGTGTTAGGCGGCTACGCGCTGCCTGACGAGGGAGAAGGATTCTCTGAAGGATCTGTCGCACGTTCAAGGAGAATTGGGCATGTCGTGGACTGACGAGCGGGTCGAACTTCTCAAGAAGCTCTGGTCGGACGGCCTTTCGGCAAGCCAGATTGCGGCCGAACTCGGCGGT
Source organism: Xanthobacteraceae bacterium (assembly GCA_035622055.1). Lineage (GTDB taxonomy): Bacteria > Pseudomonadota > Alphaproteobacteria > Rhizobiales > Xanthobacteraceae > BOG-931. The sequence goes on from DASPWC010000335.1 coordinate 5,788, forward strand.
ATCACGCGCAATGCCGTGATCGGCAAAGTGCATCGGCTTGGTCTGTCCGGCCGCGCCAAGAGCACATCGAGCGCATCCCCGCGGCCGCGCAAGGCCCGATCGTCGTCGCATATGTTGCGGATCGGCCGCGTGGCGATCCGCGGCAACACCGCGCTCGCGCACGCCTACGATTTCGAGACCGAGGCCGAGCCGGAACTCATCGACAACATCATTCCGATCGGCCAGCGGCGCACTATCCTGGAACTCAGTGAGCAGACTTGCCGCTGGCCGGTCGGCGATCCCGGCAGCAGCGACTTCTTTTTCTGCGGCGGCAATACCGTGGCCGGCCTGCCCTATTGCGCGTATCACTCACGGGTCGCCTATCAGCCGGTATCGGACCGGCGGCGCGACAAGCGGCCGACGCGGTAAGCTTCGTCCTCAGCCCGCCGCCTTGCCGAAGCGATCATCCAGCGAATAGCCGGCGCCGCGAACCGTGCGGATAGGATCCGTGTCGTGCCCGCGATTGAGCGCCTTGCGCAGGCGGCCGACATGCACATCCACCGTCCGCTCGTCGATATAGACGTCGCTGCCCCAAACGCCGTTGAGCAACTGCTCGCGGGAAAACACGCGCCCCGGCCTCTCCATCAAGAATTCCAAAAGGCGGAATTCGGTCGGCCCCAGGTCGACAGGGCGGCTCGCGCGCGAGACGCGCTTTTTCTCGCGATCGAGTTCAAGATCACCGATCGTGAGCACCAAGGCGACGCGCTCGGGACTGGCGCGCCGCAGCAAGGCGCGCACACGCGCCAGCAATTCCGGAACCGAGAACGGCTTGACAATGTAGTCGTCGGCGCCGGTGGCGAGGCCGCGCACGCGTTCGCTTTCCTCGCCGCGTGCCGTGAGCATGATGATCGGCAGCGACTGTGTTTGCGGCCGCGCTCGTAGTCGCCGGCACAATTCTATTCCGGAAAGACCGGGCAGCATCCAATCAAGCACGACGAGATCGGGCGCCGCTTCTTTTAGCCGGGTATCGGCGTCATCGCCTCGAGCAACCGCATCCACCTCGTATCCCTCGGCTTCCAGGTTGTAGCGTAAAAGCGTGGTTAGCGGCTCTTCGTCTTCCACGATCAGGATGTTGGCTCCCATCCCGGTCTCCTATTATTTCTGCAATACGCCTGCTGGAAAACTCGTGGTGTCACCCTTTGGACGCTGATCGGTGATCGGACGGCCCTCGATCATGTAGTAGACGGTTTCCGCGATATTGGTGGCGTGGTCGCCCATGCGTTCGATGTCTTTGGCGCAGAACATCAAATGCATGCAGAAGGTGATATTGCGCGGATCTTCCATCATATAGGTGAGAAGTTCGCGGAACAAAGAAACGCACATCGCGTCGATTTCCTCGTCGCCGTTCCAGACCGCGAGAGCCGATTGCAAATTGCGGCTCGCATAGGCGTCGAGAACCTGCTTGAGCTGAGCCAAGACGAGCGCCGACATGTGCTCCACGCCGCGGATCAGCTTTTGCGGATAGAAATCGCCGTCAAGCGCGACGACGCGCTTGCCGATATGCTTGGCATGATCGCCGATGCGCTCCAGATCGTTGCAAACGTGCATTGCGCTTACGCATTCGCGCAGATCAACCGCCATTGGCTGCCTGCGCGCGATGGTGAGAATGACCTTGTCCTCGATTTCGCGCTGCAGCGCGTCGATCGAAGGGTCGAGGGCGATCACGCGCTCGCCCAATTCGACGTCGCGATCGACCAGTGCCTGGACGGAATCGGCGATCTGCCGCTCCGTAAGGCCGCCCATCTCGGCGACCTTGCGGGTGATCTCCTGCAGGTCGGTGTCGAAGGCCTTCGCGGTGTGATCGATTCTGGTTGTGGTCGTGTTGTGCTCGGTCATGACGACTATCCGAAGCGGCCGGTGATGTAGTCCTGAGTACGCTGATCTTGCGGCACGGTAAACATTGTACTCGTAGCGCCAAACTCGATCAGCTCGCCAAGGTACATGAACGCGGTAAATTCCGAGACTCGGGCGGCTTGTTGCATGTTGTGGGTAACGATCACGATCGTGTAGTCGTCGGTCAATTCGTCGATCAGTTCCTCGATCTTGGCGGTCGAAATCGGATCGAGCGCCGAACACGGCTCGTCGAACAGGATCACTTCCGGACGCACCGCGACGGTGCGTGCGATGCACAACCGCTGCTGCTGACCTCCCGACAGGCTCTGGCCGTTAGCGTTGAGTTTGTCCTTCACCTCGTCCCACAGGGCGGCGCGGCGGAGCGAGGTCTCGACGCGGCCGTCGATCTCCGATTTCGGCAGCTTCTCGTACAGCCTGATGCCGAATGCGACGTTTTCATAGATCGACATGGGAAACGGGGTCGGTTTTTGAAACACCATGCCGATGCGCGCGCGCAATAGGTTAAGATCCTGCTTGGCGGACAGGATATTTTCGCCGTCGAATATAACTTCGCCGGTAGCCCGCTGGTGCGGATAAAGGTCGTACATGCGGTTGAGCACGCGCAATAAGGTCGACTTGCCGCAGCCCGACGGCCCGATGAAGGCGGTTACCTTGTTCTCATAAAGCGGAAGGCTGATCGATTTGAGCGCCCGCACTTCGCCATAGAAGAAATTGAGATCTCGAATGGCGACTTTCTCCGGCAGACCCGACTGGTCGGCGGCGGCATGGGAAACCGAAGGAACGGTGACGGAAGCAACGCTCATGTTCATGGCTGTTTCCCTGTTGGAACAAGGGCCCGCGCGCTGACGCTTAACGCAAGCACGGTGAGGGTGATGATGAGAGCCCCGGTCCAAGCCAGGGCTTGCCAATCCTTATATGGGCTCAACGCGAACTGGAAAATGA
>DASPWC010000336.1:0-3484 GCA_035622055.1 Xanthobacteraceae bacterium
GCCACCAACCGGCGGGTGCTGAAGGAAGCCGGCGACTCCATCAAGCGGTTTCTCGACTCCGGCGTGACCGAACTCGGCGACCGTCTCGGTCCCCTGCTCTGGCAATTCGCGCCGACCAAAAAATTCGATGCCGCCGATTTCGGCGGCTTTCTCGAGCTCTTGCCGGACCGGTTCGGCGGACGCGCTCTGCGCCACGTCGTCGAGGTGCGTCACGACAGTTTCCGAAACGGCGAATTCATCGCGCTCTTGCGCCAATTCGCGACGCCCGTCGTCTACACCGATCACGTGAAATATCCGAACATCGCCGATGCGACCGGCAATTTCATCTATGCGCGGCTGCAGCGCGGCAAGGACACGATCGCAACCGCCTATCCGCCGAAGGACATCGACGCCTGGGCAGGACGATTACGATCCTGGGCGCGGGGTAAGACGCCGGACGACTTGCTTAGCGTCGCAGCGCCGCCGCCAAAGACCGAGCCCGCGCCGCGCGACGTGTTCGCCTATGTCATTCACGAAGGAAAAATACGCGCACCGGGCGGCGCGATGGCCTTGATCGCGAAATTGGAGAAGTAGCTTTTGGGATAGTTTGGGCGGGCGCTCAGATGCTAACGGCCACGAACGACACGGCGCGCGTACATCCGGCGTCGCCCATCGTAACCGTGGCCGTCTCGTGACGGAACCATTGCTCACGTCACGTATGCACAAATAGGTGCCAAAAGTCGCTTATGCAAGTCTTGTTTTTGCTTAACACGGCTTGTTTTCGTTTAACACGGCTTGTTTTTGTGTAACACGTCTTGTTTTTGTGTAACACTGCAAGCGGCAAGGCGTTCCAACTTCACGGGAGCGAAGTTTAGAAGCGGACATCAAGGGAGCGGAAAATGGCCACGTTTCAACCGAGCAACCGCGAAGATATGCGGCGCGCCGTCGTCAACGCCATCCACCAGCATTGGGTGCTGTTCCTGATCGAAGGCATCGTTTTGGTCATCCTGGGCATTGCCGCCCTCGTTGTGCCGGTTGTTGCCACGCTCGCGTTTACGCTGCTTATCGGGTGGCTGTTTTTGATCAGCGGCATCCTCGGTCTCGTCACGACGTTTTGGATGCGCGGCGTGCCGGGCTTCTGGTGGGCGCTGCTATCCGCTGCGATCAGCATCGCGGCCGGCATTGTCCTTCTCCGCTGGCCGATCAGCGGAACGGTGTCGCTTACACTGGTGCTGATCGCCTTTTTTCTCGTCGAAGGCATCGCCACCATCATGTATGCGATCGAACATCGCGCCCAGCTTTCCAGCCGCTGGGGTTGGATGCTGGTCAGCGGCATCGTCGACCTTATCCTGGCGGGGATCATCTTCGCGGGCCTGCCGGGAACGGCGGCCTGGGCGCTCGGACTGCTGGTCGGAATCAATCTCTTGTTCGGCGGAGCGGCGATGATCGCGATGGCGCTCGCGGCGCGAAATCCGGCCAATCTTCCTTAAAGAAGACTCGCTACCCCAGCTACGGACCGAAACCGAATATAACACTCACTCCGCCGGTTGAGGCAGCTGAGCCTTTTCCACGCCGTTGGCGAGCAACGCGATCAAGATCGCGGCGACCAGGAAACCCATGGCGACCACGGCGGTGGCGCCGAGGACGAGCGTAAAGCCGCCGCGGCTGTAGAGCAGCGCGATCATCGAGACCGCCACGCCGGAGATCATGAAGGTCACGAAATAGCGCACGGCATAGATGCGGCTGCGCCAGGCATCGGCGGTGTAGCGCGCGATGAGCAGATCGTTGACCGTGATCTGCCCGTAAATCGCCGCCATGGTGAAGGCAAGCGCGAACAGGAGCGTAACGCCGCTGGCGTGCGCCGACCACACCACCCCGGTGAATTGCATGACGGCGAGCGCGGCAAACAGAATGTGCGGCTGAATGCGTTCGACCAGCCGGCCGACCGTGATCTGGGCGGCGGCGCCACATAAAAATACCGCCGTCGTCAGCCCGCCGACCAAGAGCAAAGGGATGCCGTTGCCGACCCGCTCGTCGACGATTTTTGGCAGGGCCACGGAGATCGTGTTGAAGACGAGGCCGGCGCTGAGCGCAACGACGACGAACAGGATGAAAATGGCGGCGGCAATGACAGGCGACAGCGAAACATCCGGCGCGGTGGAGCGTGTCGCGGCATGCCCGCGCTCGGCCGGTCCGATCCAAAAATAGACCACGCCGGTCGCGATGCAGACGATGCCGGGCACGAAAAACGCGCCCCGCCACGAGAATGCCGCCGTCAGCGCCGCCGTGATCCCCGCCGCGAGCGAGACTCCGAGATTGCCGCATACGCCGTTAAACGCGAGCGTGCGGCCCCGCTGCGTCGCCTGCTCGATGACCATCGCGGTGCCGACCGGATGATAAATCGCGGCGAATACGCCAAGCGAAAACAGCGCGACGGCGAGAATTGTCAGCGACGGCGCGAACGCCGCCGCCACGAGCGAGAAACCGCAGCCGATATAAAATGCGACCATGAGATTGCGGCGGCTCCAGTGATCGCCCAGCCATCCGGCCGGCAGCGAGAACAAGCCGAAAGCAACGAAAGATGCCGTCGAAAGCGCGATCAGCGTCGCATAGGAGCCGCCGTAGACGGCCTCAAGCTCAAGCACGACCGTCGGATAGATCAGGATGACGAAATGATCGAGCGCGTGCGCCCAATTGAGAAAGCCGATGGACAACCGCCGGGATCGTTCGGCGGCGCGGTCGTCCGGCAAATGAGCGTTCGCTGCGAGACTCATGATGGCGAAAACGTATAGCCTGCGCGGTCGCGCCAACATACCCCCTTATTGCAAGGCTGCCCAACGCTGCGCCGTTAGCATCAAGGACCAATCGGTCATTGGCATTTCCGCGCCGCTTGTTCCGCGCTAGACAAAAGGCGACAGTTCGACGGCGCCAATCGCGCCAGGGGAGCGATGTGTGACCACCATTACCGCAAACGACCTGGTGAAAAAGCGAAGAACGCCTTGGTGGGGCCAATTGTGGGTATGGGTGCTGATCGGGATGGCGGCGGGCATCGCGCTCGGCGTCGCCGATCCCAACCTCGCCGCCGCTATGGGTCCGCTCGGCGACGCCTTCATCAAGCTCATTCGCATGCTGATAGCGCCGATCATTTTCTGTACGGTCGTGAGCGGGATTGCGCATATGGCGGACATGGCGCGGGTCGGACGCGTCGCCATCAAGGCCCTCATCTATTTCGAAATCATGACCACGCTCGCGCTCATCGTCGGCCTCCTTGCGGTCAACGTGTTGCAGCCCGGCGTCGGGATGAACGTCGACGTGAGCAAGCTCAATCCCGCGGCGGTCGAACCTTACGTCAAGATGACGCATGAGGTCGGCGCGGTGCCGTTCCTGATGAACATCATTCCCGCCACCTATGTCAGCGCCTTCACCGAGGGCAATATCCTTCAGGTTCTGTTCGTCGCGATCCTGTCCGGTTTCGCGCTTGTCTGGCTCGGCGAGCGGGCTCAGC
>DASPWC010000337.1:0-6200 GCA_035622055.1 Xanthobacteraceae bacterium
TCGCTACCGTCCGGCAGGATCTCGACGATGCGCCCGTCCGCTTTCAATCGCACGCGAAGCATGCATTCGCTCCAGCGCTAGCCCCGGATTGCGGCAGTCGCAATGATAGCTGATTCGTCGTGGATTCAATGAGTTAGTGTGTCGGAAGCCCCGGCTCGCTATGCCATTGAAGGAGGAACGCAATGGCCTAGTCGGCCATTGGCCGTTATGTCTCGGGACGATTCACGGGAACCGCTGGCTCGCGCGCCGGCTGGCGAGGCCTTTTGCAAAGGGAATTCGGAATTGCGCAATCTGCAGATCAACGCTCAGCGGCTGTGGGACACATTGATGGAGACGGCGCAAATCGGAGCGACGGCCAAGGGCGGCATCTGCCGCCTCACCCTGACCGATCTCGACCGGCAGGTACGGGACTGGTTCAAAACGCAATGCGAAGCTTTAGGCTGCGCCGTTACGATCGACGAGGTCGGCACGATGTTCGCGCGCCGGCCGGGCAAGAATTCGGACCTGCCGCCGATCGTCATGGGTTCGCACCTCGACACCCAACCGACCGGGGGCAAGTTCGATGGCGCTCTCGGCGTGCTCGCCGCCGCTCGAAGCCGCGCGCACGCTGCATGAGCTCGGCTATGAAACCAATGCGCCGATCGAGATCGTCAACTGGACCAACGAAGAAGGCGCGCGCTTTGGGCCCGCCATGCTTGCTTCGGGCGTTTTCGCCGGCGTCTTTTCCGCCGATTTCGCCTATAGGCGCACCGATCGCGATGGCAAAACCTTCGGCGAAGAATTGAGGCGCATCGGCTATAAAGGGACGGCGAAGGCGGGCGGCCGGAAGCTCGCCGCCCTATTTGAATTGCATATCGAGCAAGGGCCGATCCTTGAAAACGAAGGGCGAATGATCGGCGTCGTGCAAGGCGTCCAAGGCATCCGCTGGTACGACATCACAATTACCGGAGAGGCTGCTCATACCGGCACGACACCGATGGGTCCGCGCAAGAACGCACTCCTTGGCGCCGCGTGCATGGTCGAACGCGTCGACGCGATCGCGAAGGACTTTGCCGACGCCGTCGGCACCGTCGGCTTGATCGAGAACAGGCCCAACAGCCGCAATGTCATTCCCGGCGAAGTGTTTTTCAGCGTCGACTTTCGCCATCCGGAAGAAAAGATTCTCGATGCGATGGAGACGAAGTTAGACGCGGCGCTGGGCGAAACTCTTCGGCCACTGAACTTGACTTATGCGGCAACACGAATCTTCGAGTCGCCGCCGGTCAAATTCTCACCGGAGCTGATCGATTGCGTGCGCGTCGCGGCGGAGAATGCGGGCTTTGCCGCGCGCGACATGATTTCAGGCGCCGGGCATGACGCAGCTCATGTCGCGCGCGTGGCGCCGGTGACAATGATTTTCGTGCCCTGCCGGGGCGGCATTTCGCACAACGAAGCCGAGGCGACAAGTTTCGACGAATGCGCGGCGGGTGCGCAGGTCCTGCTCAACGCGGTCTTGGAGTACGATCGCCGCCTGGGGTGACGCCGGGGGGTGCGATTCGGACCGCAAGTCCCCTCACCGCGTCTTCTCGAAGATTTCGCGACCGATCAGCATGCGGCGGATTTCGCTTGTGCCCGCGCCGATTTCGTAAAGCTTGGCGTCGCGCAACAGCCGGCCAGCCGGATAGTCGTTGATGTAGCCATTGCCGCCAAGGCACTGGATCGTCTCGAGCGCCATCCAGGTTGCACGCTCGGCGGCATAGAGGATAGCACCCGCGGCGTCTTCGCGCGTTGTCTCGCCGCCATCGCAGGCCTTGGCAACTGCATAGACGTAGGCCTTTGCGGCATTGAGCGTCACATACATATCGGCAAGTTTGGCTTGCATGAGCTGAAAGCGGCCGATCGGCTGGCCGAATTGGGTACGCTGGTGAACGTAGGGGATAACGAGGTCGAGGCAGGCTTGCATCACGCCGAGGGGACCGGCCGCCAACACGACGCGTTCATAATCGAGCCCCGACATCAAGATGTTAACGCCGTTGCCGACGACGCCGAGCACGTTGTCCTCCGGGACTTCGCAATCCTGAAAAACGATCTCGCTGGTGTCGGAACCGCGCATGCCGAGCTTGTCGAGCTTCTTGCCCGTGGAAAAACCCTTGAAGTTTTTCTCGACAATGAAGGCAGTAATGCCGCGAGAGCCTGCGGTGCGATCGGTCTTCGCATAAACCACGAGCGTATCGGCGAGCGGCCCGTTGGTGATCCACATTTTCGAGCCGTTGAGAATGTAACGGTCGCCCTTGCGATCGGCGCGCGTGCGCATGGAAACCACGTCCGAGCCGGCGGCGGGCTCGGACATCGCCAAAGCGCCAATATGCTCGCCGGATATAAGTTTCGGCAGATAGCGTCGTTTCTGCGCATCACTGCCGTTACGTCTGATTTGATTGACGCAAAGGTTCGAATGCGCGCCATAAGATAGCCCGATGGCAGCGGAGGCCCGCGAAATCTCCTCCATCGCCACGCAATGCGCGAGATAGCCGAGACCGGCGCCACCCCATTCCTCCTCCACGGTAATCCCGAGCAGACCGAGCGCGCCGAACTGCGGCCATAAATCGCGCGGGAAGCTGTTAGTGCGGTCGATTTCATCGGCGCGGGGCGCGACCTTGTCCTGCGCAAAATCTCGGACCGTCTCGCAGAGCATGTCGACGTCACTGCCGAGGCTGAAATCCAGGCCGGGTAGGCTGTTCGAAAGCATCGCTTTTTCCGCGGCGGCAAGGGGTGAAAGGCACACTCTGCCTAGCCTGCTTGGCTGAAAATACCCCACGCGCCAAGCTAGGCACCAAATTACGCGCCAAGAATGCCAAAGTTACCCGTTATCGGTAACGGCAAGCAAAATTTGGTGATTTGCTTACAAACCACCAAATTCAGAGTTATCAACAGGGCGCGCCGCTGACACTCGGCAGCATTCAGATGGCGTTAATGATAAGGATCGCTAAGATTCATCAGAGATTCTTGAGTTTTGTAGCCGGCCGGGGCGGCTGGCGTTTTGCGGGATGCACGCAACGGGCGATCGGCTTTCGGAGCTGGGGGATGGAATACCAGAGGTCCGGCCTACTGGCCGCGGTTCTTGTGGCGGCGTTCGTCATGCCGCCGGCGACGCCTTCGGCGTGGGCCCAAATCCCAACCCGAAGCGATCAAGTCCCCGGCCAGGATACTGTTCAAAGTCCCGGCCAAGTCCCCGCCTCCGCCAATTCCACGTCTCCGCAGCCTGCCCAAGGTGGCGCATCGCAAGCCGATGCGAACTGTCCCGGACATCCCGACGCGCTTGGCACGAGCCGCGTGCTTGCGATCGATCCCGGCCAATATCCGCGCGTCGGCCGCATGCAATATCCCGACTCACTGCCGCTGCGCGACAAGGAGGTTGTTCTCACCTTCGATGACGGCCCCTTGCCGCCCTATTCGAACGAGATCCTCGACATCCTCGCGTCGCAGTGCGTGAAGGCGACGTATTTTCTGGTCGGCGAAATGGCTCGCGCGTATCCCGCCACGGTTCGGCGTGTCTACGAGGAAGGCCACTCGATCGGCACCCACAGCGAGAACCATCCGACTCGCTTCGGCCAATTGCCGATCGAGAGAATGCGCCATGAAATCGATTGGGGAATTTCCGACGTCGGTGCCGCGCTCGGCGATCCTAAATATCTGGCACCGTTTTTTCGCATCCCCGGCCTTGCTCGCTCGGACGTCGTCGAAAGTGAACTTGCGTCGCGCGGATTAGTCGTTTTCTCCTCCGACACGGTGGCCGACGATTGGCATCGCCACATCAAGCCGAACCAGATTATTGCACTCGCGATGCAGCGGCTCGAAGCGCGGGGCAAGGGCATTTTATTGTTGCACGACATCCATCCGACCACGGTAGCGGCCCTGCCTGGGCTTCTCAGCCAGCTCAAGGAAAAGGGCTTCCGTATCGTTCAGGTCGTCCCGGCCGCGTCTTATGAGATCGCGATGGCGAAAAAGCCGGATGCCTCAACATTGGCCAAGGCGCTGCCCGAGAACGAGACGATCATCGGTAATGGCATGGATCGCCGCGGGCAGCCGAGCTGGCCGCAAGCATCGGCGAATATTGCTACGGACGACCACACGCTGCCGGCGCCGGACCCGTCGACATTCGAGCCTGACGCGCTGCCGTCCGACGAGAGCGCCGACGTCCAATGGCCGGCTGAGCCGGTGCTCAAGGCGCAACCCGTGAGGCGGCATGCCAGGACTGAAAAATCAAGACGGCAGGTGGCCCATGCCGCCAAACAGGAGCGGCCGTCGGAACGACCGCGCGGCCATAGGCGCGAACACACCCATGCCGCCGCTGGCGGTGGCGGTGGCACGCCGATATGATGTCGCGGCTGAAATCTCTTGCTGCGCTATTCACGCCGACAAAGCCGGCGGCGCGCTAAGCCAGCGGCAATTCATTTCAATTGCAGCTCGGCCGGCGTTCGTCACAACTTCTGCGAAAGTCCCAGATAAAAGCCGCGTCTCGCGCCATATTGCGGCGCAAACTCGCCTATGCCTGAGCCGGTGCGAAGTTCGTAGATCTGATCGAAAAGGTTGACGACATCGAAACGTACCGTCAGCGGCTTCCAATCCGGCGACCATTTCAAGTCGTGCGCTATACCCAAGTTCACCACGGCGTAAGGCGTCGTGTGAAGCGAGTTGGGTGGGACATTGTTATCTTCGATATCTCCAGTCCTCAGACCGCTGCCGTAGATCATGTCGGCACTGAGTGTCGTATCGTAGATGCGATATGAAACCCCGGCCGAACCGGTCATGCGCTGCATGTCATCGGTGTAATGCCAATTGGTCAGAAGATACTGGTAGTCCTGACCGTCGATCAGATACTGGTTGGAAACGACGTCTTTACCCTCCGTTATGTTGTAAGCGAAGTTCGCATGCGCGTTGAAATTGCCATTGGTATAGTTGAGCTTGAATTCGCCACCTTCGCTATAGCCTTCCGCATAATTGAATTGCGTCAACACAACGGCCGCGCCGAACTGGCCGTCGTCCAGCATATCCCTCGCGATCTTATAGTAGCCGTCGAGGCCCATCGTGAGGCCCGGAAGCACTGTCTGATCCACACCGACATCGACGTAGTGCGAACGTTCGGGTTTCACCGGATCCGCAAGTTGTATGTCCGGTTGATTGGTCGTATTGGCAAACAGCGCAATATCGGAGGATGCGGCCTGCGCCTGATAGGGCGGCGTAAAATAGCGGGCGTAACCGGCATGGATGCGGGTGCCGTCGAACGGTTGGTATATAAGCGCCAAGCGCGGACTAAATTGGTTGGCGTCGACGTACTGAAACAGTTGGTCGAAGCGCAGGCCCGCGTTCAACGTAAGCTGATTGGTAAGCTTCCATTCATCCTGGACGTAGGCGCCCATGTTCCAGCCAAGCAACGAAGATTTGTCGGTGATGTTAAACGCCGGTCCTGTGACCGCGCCGACATCTCCGGGCATAACGGTTGAAACGTTTGTAACATTGGTTTGCTCGCCGGTTATTGCAAAGCCTGCCCGCACCGTGTGGCGATCGTTCAAGGTGTAAGCGGCATCGCCCTGAATACCGGTCAGCGTGCTCTGGCGAATAACATTCGACGCTACGTCATTGAACACCATGTCGCCGAATTCGTCGGGAACGAAGTGAACTTCGGCATAGCGGGAAACAGCGGCAATCTGTGCATCCCCATCGAGAGTGTGTCTCTGCCAAGAGACGATGTTGGCGATGTACGTGTCGTATTCATTTTCGTTGAGTGTTGATGAATTGTAGCTTGTTAGGGGTGCGCCGAAGGGAAAATCGCCGAGCGGCACCTGTCCGGGATTGTTCGGGATCTGGAACGCGCTGAAGGACGCGGCGGAAATCACGCTGAGCCGCGTCGATTCGTCGAGCAGCGTTGATCCGTAACCGAAGAACTTACCCTGCTGCGTTTGGTCATGGATGGCGTTAAGGGCTGGAGTCGGATTTTCCAGACCGAGATCGTTCCAATTGCCGCGCCCGGCAACGAAATATTCCGAATTGCCGAAGCTGCCGCCGTAATCGAAGCTTGGCGTAAACGTCTGCCGGCTGCCGCCGTAGAGGCTGACTTCGCCACCCGGTGTAGCGAAGCTTCGGCTGGTGATATCGAGGACGCCCGCGGTGCGCAGTCCGTATTCGGCGGGCAGCGTGCCCGTCAAGAGCGACATGCTGCCGAT
>DASPWC010000338.1:0-5382 GCA_035622055.1 Xanthobacteraceae bacterium
AGGATCGATTCGACATTGCCGCCGGTCCGCAGCCCGAAAATCGTGCCGCGGTCGTAGAGCAGGTTGAATTCGACGTAACGTCCGCGCCTGACGAGCTGTTCTTCGCGTTCCGCTTCGGTCCACGGCTTATCGAAATTCCGCCGCACCAGTTGCGGATAGATTCCGATAAAGGAACGGCCGACATCCTGCGTAAAGGCAAAATCAGCGTCGAAATCGCCGCTGTCGAGCCAGTCGTAAAAAATCCCGCCGATACCGCGCATTTCGCCGCGATGCTTGAGGTAAAAATACTCATCGCACCATTTTTTGAATTTGTCATAAGGGGCGACGCGAGGATGTTTGTCGCAGGCGGCTTTCATCGCGGCGTGGAAGGCGATGCTGTCCGGATCGTCCTGGCTGCGCCGGCGATCGAGTAAGGGGGTGAGGTCCGCGCCGCCGCCGAACCACGATTTCGTCGTGACGACATAGCGCGTGTTCATATGGACCGCGGGCACGTGCGGATTGTGCAAGTGGGCGATCAGCGAAATGCCGGTGGCATAAAAGCGGGGGTCGTCTGCGGCGCCGGGAATCTCCTTGCGAAATTCCGGGGCGAATTCGCCGAATACCGCCGAGATGTGGACGCCGACCTTTTCGAACACCCGGCCCTTCATCATGGCCATGATGCCGCCGCCACCCGGTGCGTCGGTATGGTCGGCGCGGGACCAGGGTGTGCGATTAAAACGTCCAGCGGGGCGGTCGCCGAAAGGAGCGTCCGCTGGAAGCGCGTCTTCCAGCGCTTCGAAGGCGGTCAGGATTCGGTCCCGAAGCGCCTCGAACCAGGCCCTTGCCGTTTCTTTGCGTTGTTTGATTTTGGCGCTATTCATGGGCTCTCGGCTCAATCATGTCGCGGTGGCCGGCGTGAGAATGTCATAAAAACGGTTCAATATGTTGATCGATAGCAAACGTGCTGTGAACATGAAAAGCGATGCGTAGGCTCCTAGCCAATTGTCTCAGCCGGCGCGGTTTTGTCGGCGGCTTGAGCGCGGGCTTTGGTGCGATCGCAGCGCCGGGCGTGATGCGCTTTGCCTCGGCGCAAAGCTGGCGGGGCGGCTACCCGTTCAGTCTTGGGGTTGCCTCCGGCGCGCCGCGACCCGACGGCTTCGTTTTGTGGACACGGCTTGCACCCGAGCCGCTATCGACCAATCCAGAAACGCCCGGCGGGATGAGCGGCGGCGACGTCACGCTACACTATGAGATTGCCGCCGACCCGGCCATGACGGATCTCGTGCGACAAGGCAGCGCGACCGCAGAACAGACTTTCGGCTATTCGGTGCATCTCGATGTCGCGGGCCTGCAACCCAGCCGGACCTATTGGTATCGCTTCTTAAGCGGCGACGCGACAAGTCCGATCGGCCGTGCGGTCACGCTGCCCTACCCGGGCGCGGCGGTCGACAAGGTGAGGTTCGGTTACGTCTCATGCTCCAACTATGAGCACGGATATTTTTCGGCCTATCGGCATCTCACCGAAGAGGATCCGGAATTCATCCTGTTCCTCGGTGACTATATTTACGAAACGATAGAGGAGAACCGGCCGATTGTTCGCCGGCACAGCGACGGCATCGAACCATCGACTCTGCCGCAATATCGCAATCGCTACGCGCAATACCGCCTCGATCCGGATCTGCAGAATTTGCACGCGCGCGTGCCGGCGATCGCCACCTGGGACGATCATGAGGTGCAGAACGATTATGCCGATAAATGGTCGGAATATTTCGACGATCCCGCGGAGTTTCTGATCCGGCGAGCGGCGGCCTATCAAGCGTTTTATGAGCACATGCCGGTGCGGCCGATCCTGTCGCGTCCGAACGGCCCGCAGATGCGGGTCTACGATCGCTTCGCTTACGGCGACCTCATCGAAATATCGCTTCTTGACGGCCGCCAATACCGCTCGCGCGAAGCCTGCTATGGCGCGCCCAACAAAGGAGGCGGGCATCTGGAGACCGACGCCAGTTGTCCCGAGCGGCGCGACGCCGGCCGAACCATGATGGGTTTCGATCAGGAAGCTTGGCTTTACAGCGCGTTGGCGCACAGCAAGGCGCGATGGAATTTGATCGCACAGGATGTGCTGATGGCGCAGTTTCGCAAGAGATTGGATGATGTCGATGCGTTTTGGACTGACGATTGGAACGGCTATCCGGCGAACCGGCAGCGGCTGCTGCAGCGTATCCATGACAGCAAAGTACCCAATCCCGTCGTCATCTCCGGCGACATCCATTCGTTCTTTGCCAACGATCTGAAGCTCGATTTTGACGATCCGTCGTCGCCTACGGTCGCGACCGAGTTCGTCGGCACGTCGATCTCATCCTATGGGCCGCCATACGATCCGATCGCGCAGGCGCTGCCGGACAATCCACATGTTCATTTCTTTGACAGCCGGCGGCGCGGCTACGTCACTGTCGATCTGGCGGCGGATCACATGCAGGTGCAGATGCGAGTGCTCTCCGATCCGCACGATCCTAAGGCGAGCGTCGGCACGTTAAGGACATTCGCGGTGGAGGGCGGCCACCCCGGTGTCGTTGCCGCCTAGCGCGAGGGCCTAGATCGCAATCGTTTCAAGCCGAATCGATTGCAGCTCTAGACATTTGATGGGGCCCGATCTCTTCGGAAAGCCTGTTTCCACCCCGGATCGAGTCCGGGTCGGGCTTTTGCCGGATCACGCCCTAGGTCAGCCACCCAGTCCGCCGGTTTGCCGCAACGCTTCGCCTGCTGCCAGTGCCGCAGCGATCGCGATATTGAGGGAGCGCATCCCAGGGCGCATCGGGATCCGAAGCCGGGCATCGGCCGCAGCATGTACTTTTTCGGGTACTCCGCCGGTTTCCCGCCCGAACAGCAGAATGTCTTCGGCTCGAAAGCTATAATCGAGGTAGGACCGGCTGGCGCCGGTCGTGAACAGCACAAGCCGGTGGGGCGCGACCCGGCGCCAGGCGTCGAAATCGTGCCATGAGGCGTGCCGGGTGATCGCGACGGCATCGAGATAGTCCATTCCGGCGCGGCGAAACGCCCGATCGGAGGAGGGGAAGCCCGCCGGTTCAATTATGTGCGCCTGGAGCCCGAAACATGCGCATAGGCGGAATATTGTCCCGGTATTCTGCGGAATATCAGGCTGGTAGAGGGCAATGTGCATGACCGATCCGGCCGGTGAGGCGCCTCTATGCCGGCGACGCAACATGCATTGTGGGCGCCGTCGAAGCCAGACTTGCGCTGTCCCGGCAAGGGTGCCAATAAAACGCCGCCGGAACGCGTCGCCTCGGACCTTCCCCAGGTCGGGGGCGAGCCGTCCTTCCGCCGCCGAAAATCCGCTTCCCTGTCTTGCTTGCGGTAAGAATTGAGGGGTGCGGGCGGTCTGCAGCGCGGATGGGGTTGGGATCGGCAAGACGAACGAGGAACCGCGCCTGTGACAGCAATTTCAACGGCGGAAGCCACACGCCGCACATTCGTGAACATCGCCGCTGCCGATGCCGGGACGCATCCGCGGCGCGGCGCAGCGCCCAATCAGGCACATAGGGTTCGACGATGAGCGGACATTCGACCTACCAGCCGCGAAGCTCCTTCATGAAATGGCTTGAGCGGCGGCTGCCCATCGCCAGCCTGGTCTATTCTTCCTTCGTGGCCTATCCAACGCCGCGAAACCTGAACTATTGGTGGACGTTCGGCGGCATCCTCACCTTCATGCTCGGCGTGCAGATCGTCACCGGCATCGTGCTGGCGATGCATTACACCCCGCACGTGGATCTCGCCTTCAATTCCGTCGAAAGCATTATGCGAGACGTGAATTACGGTTGGCTGTTGCGCTATATCCACTCCAACGGCGCATCGTTCTTTTTTGTCGCCGTCTACATTCACATCGCACGCGGCATGTATTACGGCTCCTACAAGGAACCGCGCGAGGTGTTATGGATTCTCGGTGTGATCCTGTTCATGTTGATGGTGGCGACCGGCTTCATGGGCTATGTGCTGCCATGGGGCCAGATGAGCTTCTGGGCGGCGACAGTCATCACCAATCTGTTCTCCGCCATACCGGTATTCGGCGGGTCGGTCGTCACTTGGTTATGGGGCGGCTATGCCGTCGGCAACCCGACGCTCAACCGGTTCTATTCCCTGCATTACCTGCTGCCGTTCGTCATCGTCGGCGTCGCCATGTTGCATATCTGGGCGCTGCATATTGTGGGGCAAAACAATCCGACCGGTGTCGAGCCGAAGACTGAGAAGGATACGGTGGCGTTCACGCCCTACGCCACGATCAAGGATGCGTTCTTCGTCGGCTTATTCTGCATTCTGTTCGCCTGGTTCATCTTCTATATTCCGAACTATCTCGGCCATTCCGACAATTACATCCCCGCGAATCCAGGCCAGACGCCGACGCATATCGTACCGGAATGGTATTATTTGCCGTTCTACGCAATTTTGCGCGGCATCCCGAATAAGCTGCTCGGGGTAACCGCGCTCCTGGCCTCGATCGTTGTGCTTGCCTTCATGCCCTGGCTCGATACTTCGCCCGTTCGTTCGGCAAGCTATCGGCCGCTTTATCGGCAGTTTCTGTTGATTTTCTTCGCCGCGGTCATCGGGCTCGGTTATCTCGGTTCGCAGGAGCCCACCGGTGGCTACGTGGTCGCGGCGCGTATCCTAACGATCTATTATTTCGCGTTCTTCTTCGTCATCCTGCCGTTCCTGGGGTTGTTCGAAAAAACAAAACCGCTGCCGAATTCGATTTCAGAGGCGGTTTTGGCAAAGGGCGTTCCGATCGGAGCGTCGGCGCCGCCACCTGCGGGCGCGCGCGGCTGAGGGGGACCTGGGCATGAATCGTCACTATAGGCTGGCTGCGGCTTTTGTGCTTGCGGGCTTACTCGGCGGGTTCTGGACCGCAGCATCGGCGCAGGAAGCGGACGCACCTCCGCGTCAACGCTGGTCGTTCTCGGGACCGTTTGGTCTCTACGACCCGGCGCAGCTGCAGCGCGGCTTCAAGATTTATCGCGAGGTCTGCTCCAACTGCCACAGCCTCAAGCTGGTCGCTTTCCGCAATCTCGCCGATCCGGGCGGCCCGGGCTTCACCGAAGCGCAAGCTGCGGCGATTGCCGCGAGCTTTCAGGTCACCGACGGTCCGAACGATCAGGGCCAGATGTTCCAGCGTCCCGGCAAGCTGGCTGACTACTTTCCGCCGCCGTTTCCCAACGAGCAGGCCGCCCGCTTCGCGCTCGGCGGCAAGCTGCCCCCCGATATGTCCACGCTCGCCAAGGCTCGAAGCTATGAGTGGGGCTTTCCCCGGTTCATCTTCGACGCGTTCACGATGTATCAGGAGGACGGTCCCGATTACATCCACGCCATCATCACCGGCTATGCCGATCCTCC
>DASPWC010000339.1:0-2419 GCA_035622055.1 Xanthobacteraceae bacterium
CTGGACGAGCGCGTCGTCAAGCAGCTCTTATCCTGCGTTGTCTATGTTCAAGGCGATCCCGACGACAACGAAACCTACCAGAAAATCGGCAGGGAACTCGCGCGCATCGAGCACGAGCGAGGCACACGGGGCAACCGCTTGTTCTATCTCGCGACGCCGCCTGCCGGCTTTGCGCCGATCGGTCGTCATCTAGGGCAGTCGGGGTTGGCGCGGGAAGAAAACGGCGCCTGGCGGCGCGTCGTCATCGAGAAGCCGTTCGGCAGCGACCTTGCGAGCGCGCACGCGCTCAATGAGAAACTCCTCGGTATTCTCAAGGAAGATCAGATTTTCCGCATCGATCACTATCTCGGCAAGGAAACCGTGCAGAACATCCTGGTTCTGCGCTTCGCCAACGGGCTATTCGAACCGATTTGGAATCGTCACCATATCGAACACATACAGATTACGGTCGCAGAATCGCTGACGGTCGGACAGCGCGGCAATTATTACGATTCCACCGGCGCGCTGCGCGACATGGTGCCGAACCACCTCTTTCAGCTTTTATCGCTCATCGCCATGGAGCCGCCCTCCCGTTTCGCCGCCGACGCCGTGCGGGCCGAAAAAGCGCAGGTGCTCGACGCCATTCAATTGCAGACGCACGACGAGGCGCTGCACAATTCGGTGCGCGCGCAGTATGACGACGGTTACGTCGAAAATCAGCCCGTCAAGGCGTATCGCAAGACCAAGGATGTGAACCCCGCCAGCACCACCGAGACCTTCGTTGCTCTTAAGCTGATGATCGACAACTGGCGCTGGGCGCAGGTGCCATTTTATCTGCGAACCGGAAAGGCTTTGCGCGCGAAGCAGAGCGAAGTGGCGATCAAATTCAGGCAAGCGCCGATCGCCATGTTTCGCGATACGCCGGTCGATCGCCTTTCGGAAAACTTTCTGGTCATCGGGGTTCAGCCGGACGAAAGCATCGGTCTTGAATTCAACGCCAAAGTCCCAGGACCGTCGATTGTGATCGGAGGCGTCAGCATGACCTTCAACTACCGGGATTACTTCGATACGCCGCCGGCGACCGGCTACGAGACGCTGATTTACGACTGCATGATTGGCGACGCCATCCTCTATCCGCGCGCCGACGGTATCGAGGCCGGATGGCGCGCCGTGCAGCCATTCATAGATGCGTGGCGCGAATCCTCCACGCGAAACCTTGCCACCTACCGCGCCGGCAGCGACGGGCCAGCGGAAGCCGATCAGCTTCTGGCCCGCGACGGGCGCCGCTGGCGGCCGATAGCGTGAGTACGCGAGATGGCGACCGTCACCGACCGCAAACTCGTCGTGGTCGCGGATGCCCTGGCGCTGGCCGAAACGGCCGCGCAGCGGCTTGTCGATCGTGTCATTTCCGAGGACCGCGCCGCGGTCTGCCTTACCGGCGGATCGAGCCCGGAAGGTCTTTACCGGTTGCTCGCGCAGGAGCCGTGGCGCGCGGTCGTGCCATGGGACCGCGTGCACTGGTTCATGGGTGACGACCGTTTTGTTCCCGAGTCCGATGCTCTGAGCAATATGGGCATGGCACGGCGGCTGTTCCTCGGCGGCGTTCCCGCGCCGCGGCAGAATATTCATCCGATCCCGACTGGCGCCAAGCGTCC
The DNA here is from genome assembly GCA_035622055.1 of Xanthobacteraceae bacterium. Taxonomy (GTDB): domain Bacteria; phylum Pseudomonadota; class Alphaproteobacteria; order Rhizobiales; family Xanthobacteraceae; genus BOG-931. The sequence goes on from DASPWC010000339.1 coordinate 1,635, forward strand.
CGATGACGCCGCGCGTCTTTATGAGGAAGAGCTCAAACGCTTCTACGGCGCCGCCGCGCTCGATCCGGCCGTCCCGCTCTTCGATCTTGTGTTGATGGGGCTTGGCGGCGACGGTCACACTGCTTCGCTGTTCCCGAATTCCGCTGCGCTGAATGAAAAACAGCGCTGGGTCGTAGGCGTAGCCAAAGCCGGCATGGAGCCTTTCGTCCCACGGGTGACGTTCACGTTTCCGGCGCTCGCATCGACGCGCGAAATGCTGTTCCTCGTCGAGAGCCGGGATAAGCGCGAGATTCTTGCTCGCGTATTGTCGGGCAAAGCCCCGTCGGATGAAACACTGCCAGCGCATCGCGCCTATTCGAACGGCGAGTTAATCTGGCTCGTCACCCGCGGCGCGGCCCCGAAGGACTAGCATGGACTCCGACAGGCGAGCACGGCCCTTGCCGGCCGTTTTTGTCGTGATGGGCGTTTCCGGCTCGGGCAAAAGTACGATCGCGTCAATGCTCGCGCATCGTCTGCATTGGATCTACGAAGACGGCGATTGGTTCCATCCGCAAACGAACATCGAAAAAATGCATCACGGCGAGCCGCTCAACGACGCAGATCGCTGGCCGTGGCTGCACGCCATCGCCGATTGGATCGATGATACGCGGCTCAACGGCCGGCACGGCGTGGTCGCCTGTTCGGCGCTTAAGCGCGCCTATCGCGACGTTCTGGTCGGCGACCGGCGCGATGTGGGGATCATTTTTCTCAAGGGTGACCGCGACCTTATCGCGCGACGGGTCGCC
>DASPWC010000340.1:0-2841 GCA_035622055.1 Xanthobacteraceae bacterium
GCCGGTTGGTAATGCGGAACTCAACCGTTTTCGCCGGGAAGTGGCGGGTTAGGCGCTTTTCTTGTTCTGGCGGTTGTGGACGAGATCGTCGACCACGGCCGGATCGGCGAGCGTCGAGGTGTCGCCGAGATTGCCGAATTCGTCCTCGGCGATCTTGCGGAGGATGCGGCGCATGATCTTGCCCGAGCGTGTTTTCGGCAGTTGCGGCGCGAACTGGATCAAATCGGGCGAGGCAATCGGACTGATTTCCTTGCGCACCCAGCCGACCAGTTCTTTGCGCAATTCTTCGCTCGGCTGTTCGCCGGTCATCAGCGTGACGTAAGCGTAGATGCCCTGCCCCTTGATATTGTGAGGATAACCGACGACGGCGGCTTCCGAGACTTTCGGATGTGCAACCAGCGCGGATTCCACCTCGGCGGTGCCGAGACGATGGCCCGCGACGTTGATGACGTCGTCAACGCGGCCGGTGATCCAGTAATAGCCGTCTTCATCGCGGCGGCAGCCGTCGCCGGTGAAATACTTGCCGGGATAGGTGCTGAAATAAGTGTCGACGAAGCGCTGGTGGTCGCCGTAAACGGTTCGCATCTGTCCTGGCCAAGAATCCGCTATGCAGAGATTTCCGGTCGCCGCGCCTTTCTGCAACTTTCCCTCGGCGTCGACGATCTCCGGCACGACGCCGAAAAACGGCAACGTCGCCGAGCCCGGCTTCAATGGCGTCGCGCCGGGCAGCGGCGTAATCAAAATGCCGCCGGTTTCAGTCTGCCACCAGGTATCGACGATCGGACAGCGGCTGTCGCCAACAACGCGGTAATACCATTCCCAAGCTTCGGGATTGATTGGCTCGCCGACTGTGCCAAGCAGACGCAGCGATGCACGCGAAGTCTTTTTCACCGGCGCGTCGCCAGCCTGCATCAGCGCGCGGATCGCGGTCGGCGCGGTGTATAAAGTGTTGACCTTGTGCTTGTCGATCACCTCCCAGAAGCGGGAGGTTGTCGGGTAGTTGGGCACGCCTTCAAACATCAGCGTGGTGGCGCCATTCGCGAGCGGACCATAGACGATATAACTGTGCCCGGTGACCCAGCCGACGTCGGCAGTGCACCAATATATGTCGCCGTCGTGGTAGTCGAAAACATATTGGTGCGTCATCGCCGTATAGATGAGATAGCCGGCCGTGGTGTGCAGAACGCCTTTCGGCCGCCCAGTCGAACCCGATGTGTAAAGGATAAAGAGCGGATCCTCCGCGTTCATCTCCTCGCACGGACATTCCGCGGTAACCACTTCCTTGGCCTGGTGATACCAAACGTCGCGCACGGGATCCATGTCGACCGGCGCGCCGGTATGCTTGACGACGATGACGTAATCCACGCCGCCAGCCTTGGCGATCGCGGCGTCGGTATTCGCTTTGAGCGGAATCTTGCGTCCGCCGCGTATTCCTTCATCCGCGGTAATGACGACGTTCGACTCGCAATCCTCGATGCGGCCGGCAAGCGAATCCGGGGAGAAGCCGCCGAACACGACCGAATGAACCGCGCCGATACGAGCGCAAGCGAGCATCGCGTACGCCGCTTCCGGTATCATCGGCATGTAGATGGTGACGCGATCGCCTTTCTTGACGTTGCGGTTACGCAGGATGTTGGCGAAACGGCAGACCTCGTCGTGGAGCTCTTTGTAGGTGATGTGCTTCGATTGCTTCGGGTCGTCGCCTTCCCAAAGGATGGCCGTCTGGTTGCCCCGGCTGTGCAGGTGACGGTCTATACAGTTGTAAGCGGCGTTGGTGGTTCCGTCCTCGAACCATTTGATCGATACGTTCGGCTTTTTGAAAGACGTATTTTTGACTTTGCTGAAGCGCTTCATCCAATGAATGCGTTTTGCCTGCTCCGCCCAAAATCCGTCCGGATCGGCGAGCGAGCGTTCGTACTTTTTTTTGTATTCGGCTTCGTTGATGAAAGCGCGCTTGGCCCAATCGGCGGGCACTTCGTAAATCTTGTCGGACATCTCGCTCTCCTACGCTCGCACGCAGCGCTGTGGCCAATAGGCGTTCTTCCGCTTCATTATGCGACGGCGGATCGATGCCGGACAAGGCTCGGAGCCGGCGCATTTTCGACAAGCCTGGCACCCGCACGGACGAACCGTAGCTGAGCTATACGCCAACAAACCCGATTACCGCACCCATCACGAGCAGCACGATCAGCCAGTTGCCGGCGTCGATAGCAAGAGACGCCGATTCTGGCCGGTGAAGGTGTAATTGGCCGTCATCGTGGTGAGGACGAAGCCAAACCATAAGAAGGTCCCGGAGATGACGCCGTTGCGTAACGTCACTTGGCCCGCGCCGAGATGACCGAGCACGCCGGCGAGCATCCAAGCGACAATGAGATCAATGATAAGGACCAAAAGATAAGGGCCAAACGCGCGCACCGGCGTTTTGCCGAGCGCGTCCGCGTAATGCTTGCCGAGGCTCAAGCACCAGGCAGCGCTGGCAAGCCACGCGAGCACCGCGGCGATCAAGACGGCGAGATGATTGATTCCGGCGAAAGTCACGACGCGCCCCCCGATGGCTTGCGGTCGATGTTAGCCGAATCGAAGCCGGATGTGTAGCGGCCGCCGGCCCTCTTGCGGCCTCGCGGGCTATAGTCCGCCCATCTTGCAGACAAATTTCCATTCGCTGTCGGTTACCGGCTGGACGGAAAGCCGGGCGTATTTCACAAGCGCCATTGCTTTCAGTTTCGGCTCCGCCTTGATCGCCGCGAGAGCAACGGGCTTGCGTAAGGGCTCGAGCGCGCCCGTGGTTATCGCAACCCACGGCTCGCCCTTTTTGGCCGTGGGATCGGGATAGGCTTCGCG
>DASPWC010000341.1:0-3475 GCA_035622055.1 Xanthobacteraceae bacterium
TGAAATCGACTTCCCCAACGGCGCGCGCGGCAAGATTCCGCGGTTGCCGATCGAGATCGGCGCGCACGATTTCGCGTTGCGCCGGCAAGCGCCCGCGATGGGCGAGCACACGGAAGAAATTCTCGCCGAACTCGGCCTCGCCCCCGGCGAGATCGAGGCGTTGCGCAAGCGCGGCGTCATCGCCACTGCGAGCAAGCAATCATGAGCGATCTGCCGGCTTCCGTGGACATTACCGAGGAAGGTCCGCGCGAGGGATTTCAGATCGAGAAGGGCGCGATTCCCACCGCGCGCAAAATCGCGCTGATCGACGCTCTGGCGCAAACCGGGCTTAAGCGCATTCAGATCGTCTCGTTCGTCAATCCGAAGGCGGTGCCAGGCATGGCTGACGCCGATGACGTCGTGCGCGGCGTCGCGGCCAAGCCTGGCGTCGCCTACACCGCGCTGTGGCTCAACGAGAAGGGCTTCGCGCGCGCGCTGAAATTTTCCAGCCGGCTCGCCAATAGCGGGACGATCCAGCTTTGCGCGTCGGAGAAATTTTCGCTGCGCAACCAGAACCGCACGGCGGCGGAGCAGCTCGCCGGCCAGCACGCCATCGTCGAGATGTACAAGGCCGCGGGCGTCGCGGTCGAGCGCGGCAGCATCATGGCGGCGTTTGGCTGCAATTTCGAGGGCGACGTTCCGGCCGAGCGCGTCGTCGCGCTGGTGCGACAAATCCTCGACCTTGGGAAGGAACACGGCGTTACGCTGCGTTACGTCACGCTCGCCGATACAATGGCCTGGGCGATGCCGCTCGCCATCAAGCGCGCGGTCGGCAGCGTGCGCGAGCGCTGGCCGGAGCTCGACGTGGCGCTGCACCTGCACGACACGCGCGGCATGGCGATCGCCAACGCCTATGCCGGGCTGGAAATGGGAGTGACCCGCTTCGATTCTTCGGTAGCCGGTTTGGGCGGCTGTCCGTTCGCCGGCCATCGCGGCGCGGCCGGCAATGTCTGCACCGAAGACCTCGTCTTCATGTGCGACGAACTGGGGATCGAAACGGGGATCGATCTCGATGCCCTGATCGAATGCGCCAAGCTCGCGGAAGACGTCGTCGGCCATCCGCTGCCCGGCTCGGTGATGAAGGGCGGCACGCTGAAGAGGTTTAGAGCATGATGCCGAAAAAGTCCGCCGCGGACTTGATCCGCGGTGGATACCGGTTTTCGGAAAAAATCATGCTTCAAACAACAAGCTAAAGCAAAATATCGATTCAACCCGAAATCATTTGCTTTAAGTCTGGCGCAGGCGACCTACCCCTCGCCGCGGATTTTCCAGATTCCGGTCGCCGTCGCCACAGTGCGCGCGCCGACAACGACCTTGCATTGCATGAAAACGATCGCACGGGTGAGCCGCACGACCTCGCAATGCGCCTCGACGAATTCGTTTAACCGGACCGCGCCGACAAACTGGACGTTCAGCTCGATCGTGGCGTGCGGCTTGCCGCCGGTGGCGCGCAGCGCCGTCATGCCCATGGCTTGGTCGGCAAAGGTGGCGAGCATGCCGCCGTGCGCGATGTCGGCAAAGTTCAGATGCTTCTTTTCGGCGACGAAGCCGAAATGTCCGTCGCCCCGGCGCCACAAGGGACCGACCATTTCGCCGAACCCGACCGGCTTGATCATCGTCCAGCCGGCGCGGGCCGGATCGAAAACGCCGGCGCCGCTCGCGGCGGCCTCATCGTTCATGCCGGCACCTCGACCACGGCCGATCGCGCGGCAAGCCGCCGCTTGAGATCGGGAATGAGCTTTTCGGCGTTAGCGCCATCGGCAACGGCGCGGCCCTCCTGCCCCAGTACGCGTATCGCCTCGACATAGGCCGCGACCTCACCCGGCTCGCGCACGGCCTGCGGATAGTCGCTGGCAAAGACGAGTTGCGAGGCGGAAAGCTCCTGCAAACCGAAGCGCACCCAGTGCGCGCCCAATTGCGCGGCGCGGTCTGGACCGGCCCAACCGGCGATGTCATAGTACAAACGCCAATCGAGATAGTGATCGAATGGCTGGCGCGGCTGGCGGCCATGCCGCGCGACCTTCGCCGTGCCCCATTTGTCGCGCTCCTGAAAGCCGCGAATGCGGCCCAGATAACGGCCGATACCGCCGGCAAAATGCGAGAATTGGATTTTCAGCGCCGGCAATTTGTCGAGCAGGCCGGAATTGATCAGACGCACCGCGGCCGTCATCAATGAAAACTCCCAGCCTAGCATGCGGCCGAGATCGTCGGCGTCCATGCGCCTCCAGCGAATGACGCGCGGCAGCGGATGGACGAAAACGTAAAGACCGAGATCGGCGCAAGCTTTCCAGAACGGCCTCAGTTCCGGCGCGTCGAGCGGCAGGTCCTGCAATTCGGAATCGATGACCGCGCCCGGAAACCCCAAATCCACGGCGCAGCGCTTCAGCTCGGCGCCGGCTTGCGCGGGCTTGAGCGCAGGAACGTGGGCCAAACCGATGAAGCGGCCGGGATGCGCCAGCTCGGCCTGCCGCATGCGACCATTGATCAGACGGCAGACGCCGATATCCGGCTGATCGAAACCGCTGCCGCAGGTGAGCACGCCCGCGTCGATGCCGGCCAAATCCATCATGCGGACATGCGCGCCGAGATCGGCCAGAAGCGAATTGAGCAGGTAATTCGGATTGCCGTCGCGGTCGAGATCGACCGTGACCTTGCCGGGATCGCCTTTGAGCAGTTCAGGCGGCGTGTAGTGCTGTTGAAAATCGATGAGCATTTTGAATTTTTCCCAAGTGTCGTTCCGGATTGCCGCGAAACGGCGAATCCGGAATCCATATCTGGTTGGTGTTTATGGATTCCGGGCTCCTCGCTTCACCCGGCCCCGAAATGACCGTCCGTTTACATGAGGGCGAATTCGTTGTTGCGGCGGTCGGTCACCAGCATGGCGCCTGGATAATGCGTGATGCAGAATTCCGGCCGCACTGTCATGATTACCGATTGCGGCGTCACTCCGCAGGCCCAGAAGACCGGAATTTCGTCGTCGTGAATGGGGACCGGATCGCCCCAATCGGGCTTGCCGATGTCCTCGATCCCGATCATTTCCGGTTTGCCGAGGTGGACCGGCGCGCCGTGCACGGAAGGAAATCGCGTGGTGATCTGAACGGCGCGGATCGCGTCGGCCGGTTTCATCGGCCGCATGGAGACGACGAGCGGACCGTGGAACGGGCCCGCCGGCACGGTTTGCACCGAGGTACGATACATCGGCACGGTGCAGTCGCAGGTCAGGTGGCGCAGCTCGATCCCTTCCTCGATCAGGGCCTGCTCGAAGGACATCGAACAGCCGATCGCGAAAGTAACGAGATCGTCCCGCCAGTATTTGCCGATGTCCTGCGGCTCGTCGGCGAGCGCGCCATCGCGCCAGACCCGATAGCGCGGCAAATCGGTGCGGATGTCGAGATCCTCCGCCAGAGCCGGGATGCGCGGATCGCCCGGAGCCGAA
>DASPWC010000342.1:0-5647 GCA_035622055.1 Xanthobacteraceae bacterium
GCCGGAAGGTCCGTGCCCGCCGCGATTTGCATGATGCAGCCGAGATTGCCGGCCGCGATCACGTCAGGTCGCAGTCTCTCGATAGTCCCGACTTTGCGCTCGCGCAACCTCCTTGCGATATTTGGCTGTAGAATATTGTAGATCCCAGCCGAGCCGCAGCAGAGATGACCGTCCGGCACCTCCTTCACCGCAAAACCCAGTTTGGCGAGAATCTCCTTCGGCAGCCGCGTCACACGTTGGCCGTGCTGCAAGGAGCAGGCCGCGTGATAAGCAACCACAAGGCCTGCCGCCGCCTGCCGCTCCCGCGCAAGCGGCAATGCAGCGAGATATTCGGTGATGTCCTTAGCCAATTTTGCCACCCGCGCGGCGCGTTCGGCATAGGCGGGATCGCCGCGCAGCATGAACCCATAGTCCTTGACGGTTGTTCCGCAACCGGAGGCGGTAATCAGAATTGCGTCGAGATCCCCGATCGCGCTCCAGGCGTCGATATTCGCCCGCGCTTGCATCAGCGCTTGCGCCTCGTGGCCCATATGATGAACCAGTGAGCCGCAGCAGCCGGCATCCGGCGCCAGCACCACTTCCACGCCGTACCGCGTGAGGAGCCGAATCGCGGCCGCATTCAGTTCGGGCGCCAGCACGTCATTGACACAGCCGGCAAGGAGCGCGACACGCGCCTTCGGCCTCGCGCGCGCCGCCGAAAAGGTCCGCGCGGGCCGTGGCGCACGCGGCTGCCGCGACGGCGACAGACGCAGCATGGCTGCAATGCGCGTGAAACCTAACGCTCCAACAAGCGGCGCAAGCGGCTTGGCAAGCCGCGCCGCGCCGACCGCGAATTGAAAACGCCGCGGATAGGGCATGACATTGGCGAGAACGGAACGCAGGAGACGCTCGCTCAACGGACGGCGGTAGGTTTTCTCGATATGGACACGGGCATGATCCACCAGGTGCATGTAGTGGACGCCCGACGGGCAGGTCGTCATGCAAGACAGGCAGGACAGGCAGCGGTCGATATGGATGACAACTTCCGGGGTTGCCGGCCGCTCGTTCTCCAGCATGTCCTTGATCAAATAGATACGCCCGCGCGGCGAATCGAGTTCGTTGCCATCGAGCACATAGGTCGGGCACGTGGCGGTGCAGAATCCGCAATGAACGCACGCGCGCAGGATCTTTTCGCATTCCGACACTTGCGGATCGGCGAGCTGCGCGAGGGTAAAGGACGTCTGCATCCTAGACGCCCGCCCACATGCGGCCAGCATTGAGAACGCCTTGCGGATCGAAGCCTTTGCGTATGCGTTGGGTCAGCGCCGCGAGCGGGGCCGGCTCCGGCATGAAAACGTCGGCCTTCGCCCGGACTGCGGCGGGCGCGCGAATGAGCGTGGCGTGGCCGCCCGCCGCGGCGACAGTCGAGTGCACCAGCGGCGCATTGGCGTCATCCGAGCGGGGCAATGCGGCCCAGATCAGGCCGCCGGCCCAATCGTAGAGAACTTCGGCGCCCGCACCATCGGCGAGCGCGCGCCCGATTTCGATTCCGCGTGTCGGCGCCGTGGAGATGCGCCAAACGTCGTAGCCGCCGGACGGGCCGATGGCCGCGAAGGGCGTCACGTCGCGAATGGCCCGCCACATCGCGCGCGAAGGCGCTTCCTCAAGCGTGCAGAGCGCTCCGAACGGCCCGAGGAGCTTTTCCAACACCGATTCGCGCTGAGCCACCGAGGGAGCGACGCCCTCAAGCCGGAACGCGGTGACCGCGGCTTGCAAGGTGGCGGTTTCCGGAACGCGCGCCGCGAGCGGCGCCGGCAAGTGCGCCGCCGCCGAGACCTCCGCGAAGGAGCCCATAGTCGTGGTCATCACCTTGCGGGCGGTCACGTCGTTGAGATCCAGCACCAGGATGGATCGCTCGGTCTCCGCCTTCGGCAACGTTTTTACAGTCACGTCCGTCATCGCCGCGAGCGTACCCCAAGAGCCGGCCATGAGCTTGCACAGATCGTAGCCGGTGACGTTCTTGACTACCCGGCCGCCGGACTTGAACGTCTCGCCGCGGCCGGACACGGCGGTAAAGCCGAGGAAATGATCGCGCGCCGCGCCGGCCTTGATCCGCCGCGGGCCGGAAAGGTTTGCCGCGATAGCGCCGCCGATCGTGCCTGTGCCGGATGCCCCGCCGAGCAGAGGACCATAGTCCATCGGCTCGAAGGCGAGTTCCTGGCGGCTTGCCGTCGCCAGCGCTTCGATCTCGGCAAGCGGCGTGCCGGCTTTCGCCGACAGGACCAGCTCTTCGGGTTCGTAAAGCGTGATGCCCGAGAATCCGGACATGTCGAGGGTCGCATTCCATTGCGCCGCGCGGCCGATCGCGCGCTTGGTGCCGCGGCCGACGATTTCCAACGTCTTGCCCTGCGCGAGCGCCCAGCAGACCGCCTCCTCGATCTGTTTCGTCTCCTGCGGCCGTAACGACTCACTCATCGCGGCACCGTCATTCCGCCGCCTGCGCCGCGGATGTGCCGCCCAAAAAGGCCGGCATGATCTCGCGCGCGGTTCTGTGAAGCTGCGCGATGCCGCCGGCAATGGTCAGGAGCACATAATGCACGCCGGCTTGCTGCAAGCTTTCGAGCTTGGCGCGGATTTCGTCCGGCGTGCCGTAAAGCGCATGCTCCTCGGTGCCGCCCGCCTCATCGGCATAGGCGAGCACATGCGAGCCGGTTTTGGCTGCGCCGCTGGCGCCGGGGCCGCGCGACACCTCGACGGTGCGTTTCGTATAGGCCGCCTGACGTGCGAGGGCCGCCCGTTTGTCGGCCTCATCCTTGGCGACGTAAAGCTGACGCGCGACCGCAACCTGCATCGGATTGAAAGAACGCCCATGTGTTTCGCACTCGGTCTTATAGACATTGATGCGTTCGGCGATCTGTTGCGGTCCGGCATATTGGTCGAGGATCAGATTAAAGCCGCGCGCCGCCGCACGCCGGATCGATGTCTCGCTCCCGGCGGCGACCCATAGCGGCGGATGCGGTTTTTGCGCCGACGGCGGCTCCACGACAATGTCTTCGAAGTGCCAGAAGCGGCCACGATGGGAAAAGCGGCTGCGCTCCGTCCAAGCGCGAATCATGACCTCGACCGCTTCGTCGAACCGCGCTTGAGCGTCGGCGGGTGCGATCTGAAATCCCTTGAATTCGCTATGCCGGTAGCCCTTGCCGATGCCGAGATCGAGGCGCCCGTCGGAGATCAAATCGAGCGTTGCCGCCTCTTCGGCCAGCAGCACGGGATTATGCCAAGGCAACACCATCACCGCCGAACCAAGCCGCAGCGTTTTGGTACGCATGGCAAGCGCGGTCAGCAGCATCAAGGTCGAAGAAACCTGGTTCCAGCCGGTGAAATGGTGCTCGACCGAAAAGCTTGACTGGAAGCCGAGCGCTTCCGCCTCGACATTGAAATCGAGATAGTCGCGAAAACCTTGGCCGGTCTCCGGACCGAGGTCGCCGCTATTCGCCTGCGCTGACGTGAATAGACCGAACTTCATGATTGATGTCGCTTGCGCATCTCGGCGAGGTGTCAAAATCGCGGGATATCGGGAAAAGCGACCCGCCCGCCGTGCACGTGCATGCGGCCGAGTTCCGCGCAACGGTGCAGCGTCGGAAACACCTTGCCCGGATTGAGCAGGCTCTTGTCGTCGAAAGCGCATTTGAGCCGCTGCTGCTGGTTCAGGTCGGTTTCCGAAAACATTGTTGGCATCAGGTCGCGCTTCTCAACCCCGACACCGTGCTCGCCTGTGAGTACGCCGCCGACCTCGACGCAAAGCCGCAAAATGTCCGCCCCGAATTGCTCGGCGCGTTCGAGTTCGCCGGGCTTGTTGGCGTCGTAGAGGATCAGAGGATGCAAATTGCCGTCGCCGGCATGGAATACGTTGGCACAGCGCAGGCCGTACTTAACGGACAATTCCTGCATGCGGCGCAGCACCAGCGGCAATTTCGAGCGCGGGATGGTGCCGTCCATGCAGTAATAGTCGGGCGAGATGCGGCCGACCGCCGGAAAAGCGGCCTTGCGTCCGGCCCAGAACAGCAGCCGCTCCTCCTCCGAATTCGACAGCCGGCAGGTCACGGCACGGCATTGTTGTGCAATATCCTGGACGCGCTGCAAGAGATGATCGACCTCGTCGCCCGGACCGTCCAATTCGACGATCAGCAACGCTTCGACGTCGAGCGGATAGCCGGCGTGAACGAATTCCTCCGTCGCGTGAATAGCAGGACGGTCCATCATCTCCATGCCGCCTGGAATGATGCCGGCGCCGATGATCCGCGCCACGCATTCGCCGCCGTCCTCCGACGCGGCAAAGCCGATGATTGCCGCGCGCGCGGTCTGCGGCTTTTTGAGAATGCGCACGGTCACCTCGGTGACAACGCCGAGAAGGCCCTCCGAGCCGGTGACGATGCCCATGAGATCATAACCGCCGGAATCGAGATGCTTGCCGCCGAGCCGCAAAATTTCGCCGGTCATGAGCACGATTTCGCAGCCTAAGATATTGTTGGTCGTCATGCCGTATTTGAGGCAATGCACGCCGCCCGAATTCTCCGCCACATTGCCGCCAATCGTGCAGGCGATTTGCGAGGACGGATCGGGTGCGTAGTAGAAACCGGCCGCCGCGACGGCCTGCGACACCGCAAGATTGGTGACGCCGGGCTCGACAACGGCAACGCGGTTCTCGTAGTCGATCTCACGAATGCGGTTGAACTTCGCGAGGCCGAGCAAAACGCCATCGCCAAGCGGCAGCGCGCCGCCCGACAACGATGTCCCTGCCCCGCGCGGCACGACTTTGATGCCTTCGCGATGACAAAATCCTAGCACCGACGCCACCTGCGCCGTCGTTTCAGGCAGTACAACGACCATTGGCAATTGACGATAGGCGGTCAGGCCGTCGCTCTCGAATGGCCGCATCGCTTCCTCAGAGGCGATTACGCCTTCTCCCGGCACGATCGTTCTCAGCGCCGTCACGATCTCGGCACGGCGCGCCAGCACGGCATCATCGTTCTGGGGCATTGAAAGCGGCATCAAGGCCTCTCGGACGTTTGCGGCAGTATAACCCCTAGCCGCGGCGCATGCATGCGCGCGGTTTGCGCCTTTGCGCCGTAAGATCGGTGGGCTCACCTCATTGATCTGGCGCAAAAACTATGCGTCATCAACATGGGATAAGGCTGAGCCACCGGGGAAACGCCGTCATGATCAAAGATATTCTTGTTAATCTGAACGTCACACGCGAGGGAGGCCTGGTCGGAAATTATGCGGTCTCGGTTGCCGCCACGCTGCAAGCCCACCTGACCGGCATTGCCTTTATCTACGATCCGATCGTCCCGGTGTCGGGCACTGGTTACATTCCCGCCGAGGTCATCGAAAGCCAGCAGGCCGACAACGAAGCCGCCGCCAAAGCAGCGATCAAAAAGTTCTCGGAAGCGGCCAACCGTGCCGGGATTTCGGCCGAGCCGCTCACCATCAGCGCGAGTCTGGCCGGCGCCGGCGACCGTTTCGCCCGGATGGCGCGGCGTTTCGATCTCGCTATTGTCGGCCAGGCTCAGCCGGAAACGAGCACGCTTGAGGAAATCATCGGCGAAACCACGCTATTCGAATCCGGCCGGCCGATAATCATGGTGCCTTACATTCAGAAGGCGCC
>DASPWC010000343.1:0-3200 GCA_035622055.1 Xanthobacteraceae bacterium
GACATCAGCAGCCTGGAAATCAACCATTCCAAGCATCTCAGCGACATCACGCTGCCGGAAGGCGTCCGCGCGATGAGCGGTCGCGACATTACGCTTGTCACGGTCGTGCCGCCCTCCGGATACGCCGAAGAGATGAAGGCCGCTGCCGAGGCCGCCGCTGCCGCCGCGGCCGCTGCGGCCGCTGCGGCCGCCGCAGGCACGCCGGCGGAAGGCGCCGCTCCCGGCGCCGCCCCCGGTGCAGCGCCTGGCGCAGCCCCGGGTGCGGCTCCCGCGGCAGCGCCGGCAGCCGGTGCGGCCGACAAGAAATGAGGTCATCCCGCGCGGGATAGAAGGCGATGCTGCTCCTGGTCGGTCTCGGAAATCCGGGAGCGCGTTATGCCGGCAACCGGCACAATATTGGGTTCATGGCGGTTCAGGAGATTGCCAAACGCCACGGCATCGGGCCGTGGCGTCGACGCTTTCAAGGCGTAGCTTGCGAGGGGCCGCTCGGCGGCGAGCGCACGCTTCTTCTGCTGCCGGGAACCTATATGAACGAATCCGGCCGCGCGGTCGCCGAGGCCCTACACTTCTACAAACTCTCATCCGCGAACGTCATTGTGTTTCACGACGAGATCGACCTGCCGCCGGGAAAGGTCAGGGTCAAAACCGGCGGCGGCATTGCCGGGCACAATGGATTGCGTTCGATCTCCGAGCATATCGGCAACGACTATCGGCGCGTGCGAATCGGCGTGGGCCATCCCGGCAACAAGGATCTGGTGCAACATTACGTGCTGAGCGATTTTGCCAAGAGTGACCGCGATTGGGTCAATGCGCAGCTCGGCATCCTCGCCGAGAATGCCGAGCTGCTCGCACAAGGGCGGGACGCAAGCTTTCAGAACAAGGTTCATCTGGCCATGGTGGCAAAAGGCTTCGGCGCGGGCGACGAGGAATTAACCAGTGGAAATTCGGAATAGAAGTCCCGGAGGCGGCGGTCGTCGCTTTGGGCCGGACGCGGATCTGAAACGGGCGATATGACATAAACCGTCAAAGCAATTGGAAAAAGCTGAAATACTTTCATGGGCTTCAAATGTGGCATCGTCGGTCTGCCCAACGTCGGCAAGTCGACCCTTTTCAATGCGCTGACTGAAACCGCGGCGGCGCAGGCGGCCAACTATCCATTTTGCACTATCGAGCCGAATGTCGGTGAAGTAGCGGTGCCCGATCGGCGGCTCGAAACTCTGGCGGCGCTCGCCGAATCCGCTGCGATCGTGCCGACGCGACTGACCTTCGTGGACATTGCCGGTTTGGTGCGCGGCGCGTCCAAAGGCGAGGGGCTCGGCAATCAGTTCCTGGCCAATATCCGCGAAGTGGACGCCATCGCGCATGTCGTGCGGTGTTTTGAGGATGGGGCCGTGACGCATGTCGAAGGCCGCGTCGATCCAATCGCTGATATCGAAACGGTCGAAACCGAATTGATGCTCGCCGATCTCGAAAGCCTGGAACGGCGCGTCGACGGACTTGAGCGCAAAACGCGCGGCACCGAAAAGGATGCGAAAGAGGCCAAAGAGACGCTCGATTTGATTGGCCGCACGCTCGCGCTATTGCGCGAGGGTAAACCGGCGCGCCTGATGCCGCGCCGCCGGGAGGAGGAAAAGGCCTTTCATATGCTCGGCCTTCTGACCTCACTGCCCGTGCTCTATGTGTGCAACGTCGACGAGAGCTCCGCGGCGAATGGTAACGCGTTATCCCGGAAGGTGGAGGCCAGAGCAAAAAACGAGGCCAGAGCAAAAAACGAAGACGCGGGTGTGGTCGTCATTTCAGCCAAGATAGAGGCCGAAATCGCGGTATTGTCGCGCGACGAGCGCGAGGACTACCTCGCCGCAATCGGCCTGAAGCAAGCGGGCCTCGATCGTTTGATTGCCGCCGGCTACGAGCTTCTTCGGCTGGTGACATTTTTCACCGCCGGTCCGAAAGAGGCGCGGGCCTGGACCGTGACGCGGGGCACCAGAGCGCCTCAGGCTGCGGGCGTCATCCATAGCGACTTCGAACGCGGATTTATTCGCGCGGAAACGATCTCTTACGACGACTATGTCGCTTGCGGCGGCGAGTCTGGCGCGCGTGAGGCCGGCAAGATGAGGCTCGAGGGTAAGGACTATATCGTGCAGGACGGCGATGTCCTGCACTTTCGGTTCAGTCCCTAATGATTGCCGGCGTCGGCTTGCAAATCATCTACTGATTCCGGAATCCGCCCTGATTGCGGATCGCACCGAGATGCTCGTTGATACGAAATACGATGAGCACAAATTCGGCGAGGATGCGGGCCATGATCACGCCCATGCAGGCGCCAAGCACGCTGGCGATCAGAAAGATCATTCCAACGAACGGATTGTAGGCCATGGTCGTAAGTGAACTAATCGCGCCCGCGCATCCGAGCAGGATGGCGATGATCACAGCGAGCCAGTAGAAGACCTTGATCACAGTGGGGGTTACGAACCGCTCCCACTGGAACAGATCGCCAAGGCCGAACATGAGTACCCCCGAGCTTCGCGTATATTTACCTTTTTCGGTCGGCACAGTGCACCGCGCGATTGCGGTGGTCAATCGCGCGATTGCGCGTCCCACAACGATCCGGTCGGCGCGTGCCATTTTGTTGACGCAGATCGCTACGGCATTTAAGGACCTGCAGCATGGCCATGCGAAGGCTCCCGTGGGAGAACTTTGCGGCGCTAACGCCGCAGATGTCGAGCGAACAGCGGCGCGCCGCCTCCGTCGCGGGCGTCGCTCACGCACTGCACGATGGCTATACGGATCTCATCTACATCATGCTGCCGCTATGGCAGTCGGAATTCGGCTTGACCTACGCCGCGCTCGGCGTACTGCGCAGCGCATTCGTGGGCACAATGGCCGGCTTGCAAATTCCCGTCGGTTTGATGGCGGAAGGATTCGGCGGGGCAATGATCCTCGCGTTGGGCACCGCGCTCGCCGGTCTCGGTTACTGCCTTGCAGGGCTGAGCACTGGCTTCGCCATGCTGCTCGGCGCGCTTCTTGTCAGCGGCATCGGCTCCAGCGCGCAGCATCCGATCGCGTCCTCGCTTGTCGCGCGCACCTTCGCCGGACCAAATTCACTGAAAGCGCTCGGCGCATATAATTTTGCGGGCGACGTGGGAAAGATGACGCTGCCGGCGACCCTGTCGCTGATGCTGCTGGCGATGACGTGGCGT
>DASPWC010000344.1:0-5847 GCA_035622055.1 Xanthobacteraceae bacterium
AGATCGTCGAGACAATCGACAAAGAGCCGTTCCAGACCGCGGTGAAGCCGGTCTGGGACAAATACGGTCCGCGCTTTGTCGAGCTGGTCAAGCGCATTCAAATGGCTGATTGAAGGCTTGCGGACAATGAAGCCGGCGATCTGCAGGTTGATGGATGTGCTTTACGCCGCCTGCGTCGCCATCGCCGGCGCCGCTTTGGTGCTGATTTCCGCGGTCATTCCCTGGGCGGTCTATACCCGCTACGTGCTCAACCGCGCCGCATCCTGGCCGGAGCCGACGGCGGTGCTGCTGATGATCGTGCTGACATTCTTCGGCGCGGCGGCGTGCTACCGGGCCGGCCTGCATATGCGGGTATCTTTCTTCGTTTCGCTGTTGCCGCCGCGCCTGCAGCGTGTGATGGCCTTTGTTGTCGAACTGCTGATGGCCTTGATCGCGCTGTTCATGATCGACTGGGGCGCGAAGCTCGTGGCGGCGACGTGGCAGAATTCCATCGCCGATTTTCCCTCATTGTCGGTTGGCGCGACCTATCTGCCGATTCCGCTTGGCGGGGTGACCCTATTTTTCTTCGTCATGGAGCGGCTCCTGCTCGGCCCGCCGGCCGCGCCAGCCGCGGAGCGCGATGCGGTAGCCTTCGATTAAAGCATGATCCGGAAAAGTGGATAGCGGTTTTCCGAAAAGATCATGCTCAAACAACAAGCCGAAGCGAAATGCCGAATGAACCTAAAATCATTTCGCCTTAGGTAACAGGCAAAAGCGCGATGGATATTTTCATCCTGCTCGCCACCATGTTCGCGTGCTTCATCATCGGCATGCCGATCGCCTATTCGCTCGCCCTGGCGGCGATCGCGGGCGCCTTGTGGATGGGGATTCCGCTCGAAGCCGTGATGCTGAAAATTTCCGACGGCGTCAGCAAAGTGGCGATGCTCACCATTCCATTCTTCGTGCTCGCCGGCGCGATCATGGCCGAAGGCGGCATGGCGAAACGTCTCGTCGCATTCGCCGACGTGCTGGTCGGCTTCACCCGCGTGCGCGGCGGCCTTTCGGTCGTCAATGTCGTCGCCACGACATTTCTCAGCGGAATTTCCGGCTCCGCTGTCGCCGACACCTCCGCGATCGGCTCGGTGATGATTCCGCAGATGGAGCGGAGCGGCTTTCCGCGCGTCTTCGCCACCAACGTGACCATCTCGGCCTCGGTACAGGCCTTGCTGGTGCCGCCTAGCCACAATGCGGTGATCTACTCGCTCGCGACCGGCGGTACGATCTCGATCATCAGCCTGTTCATGGCCGGCGTCGTACCGGGCCTGTTGCTCGGTCTATCGCTTGTCGTGCTCTGCCTCGTCATCGCCTATCGCGACGGTCATCCGCGCGGCAGCGCGGTGCCGTTGCGCGAAGCGGCGAGAATTTCGCTCGACGCGTTGTGGGGCCTCATCACGCTCGTCATCATTCTCGGCGGCATTCTCGCCGGCGTATTCACCGCGATCGAAGCCGGCGCGGTCGCCTGTGTCTGGGCCTTCTTCGTCACCATGTTCGTCTATCGCGACTATCGCTGGCGCGACCTGCCCGCTCTGGTGCATAGGACCACGCGCACGGTTGCGATGGTGCTGACGCTGATCGCTTGCGCTTCGAGCGTCGGCTACATCATGGCGCTAACGCAGATGCCGGCAAAGATCACGGCCTTCTTTCTCGCGATCTCGAGCAACAAATACGTGATCCTGATGCTGGTGAACCTGCTGTTGCTGGTGCTCGGCTGCCTCGTCGACATGGCGCCGTCGATTTTGATCTCGACGCCGATCCTTCTCCCGGTGATGCTCAAGCTCGGCGTCGATCCGGTTCACTTCGGCATGATCATGCTGCTCAACCTCGGCATCGGCCTGTGCCACCCGCCGGTCGGCGCGATCCTTTTCGTCGGCTGCGCGGTCGGCGACGTCACGATCGAGCAAGTCTTGCGGCGCATCTGGCCGTTCTACGGCGTGATGTTCGCCGTGCTGATGCTCGTGACTTATCTGCCGCAGATTTCGCTGTGGCTGCCGCATCTGCTCGGGCTGTGACGCCGCGCTGCTTTACTCCGCCGGCGCGGGCGCCGCGCTGGCGTCGGCCTCCATCACTGGACGCGCGAAATAGAGGAAGATCAAGAACAGCGCGGCGATGAAGCATGGCACCGCGGCGGCGCAGAAAATTCCGCCGACTTTGATGCCGAGCCCGACGAGAATGCCGGTGAGGACCGGGCCGAACACCTGGCCGACACGGCCCAAGCCCATCGCCCAGCCAATGCCGGTCGAGCGGATCGAGGTCGGGTACATGCCGGCAGCGACCGCGATCAGTCCCGTTCCGGTGCCGCCGACAAAGAAGCCGGCGAGGAACGACGCCGCGCCCAACATCGCGACCGACGACGTGGCCTGTCCGAACCAGGCGAGCGCGAGCCCGCCGATGATCGCGCACGGGATGAGCACGCGGAACGGGCCGCCACGATGTACGGCCCATCCCGAGAAGGCGCTGGCGATCGCGCTGCCAAGATTGTTCAGGCCTATGATCAAGGCCGCCGCCGAGAGCGAGAAGCCGACCGAATTGAGCACCGCCGGTGTCCAGAAGGTCACGGTGACAAGCACCATGAAGATCGTGAAGAACGGCACCCAAAGCAGCACGGTCGGAACCGCGCGGCCTTCTATGAACAGATGCTTGACCGGCACGCCCTCGCGCGCCGGATCGGGCGGCGCGACAAGCTCAACGCCGGGAGGCGGCACGTCGCCGGGCATGATGCGCGCGAGCGTGCGGCGGACTTCGTCCTGGCGGATATTGCGCGCAAGCAGAAAGCGGATCGATTCCGGCAGCCAGATTATCAGTACGACGGCGATAATCAGCGGCACCACCGCGCCGATGTAGAACACCGATTGCCAGCCGAAATTGGGAATGACCCAAGCGCTGGTCAGCGAGCCGATCAGGCCGCCGCCGGGGAATGACGCGAAAAGAACGGTCACGAACACGTCGCGCAGCCGCTTCGGGGCAAGCTCAGCGCCCATCGCCAAAAATGCCGGCGTCACGCCGCCGAGGCCGAGACCGGTACAGAAGCGATAGGCGAGCAGTTCATTGAGCGATGTCGACTGCGAGGTCAGATAGCTGAAAATCGCAAACAAAACGACGGCGATGATCATGAACCATTTGCGGCCGAAAATATCGGCGAGCGGCCCGAACGACAGCGCGCCGACCGCGGCCCCAAGCAACCCGGCGGAGCCGACCTGGCCGAATTGCGGCATCGGCAGATGAATCACGGCGGCAATCGCCGGCGCGGTGTAGCCGATCGCCTGGGTGTCGAAACCGTCGAGCGCCGCCACCAGCATGCACAGAATCAAAACGCCGATCTGAAAGCCGGTCACCGGATGCCGGTCGATCAGTTCGATGACGTTAACCTTGATTGCGGCCATGTGCTTCCCCCTCATGCGGCGGCGCGCCGCACTGCTTCGCTTTCTTGGTTCCGCGATTAAGGTGGATAGGCTATTTTTTGCAAGGGTTTTGCAAGCGCGGTCTTTCAGAAGTCAAAGAACCAAAAAGCCGAGCGTTTTGCCCGCCCGCGCCGCTCGAGCGGTAATAACGGAAGATTGCCGCCATGCGTCGTCATAATCCTCGCGGCGCTGCGCTGCGTCGCGCGCTTTTATTCCGCCGCCAGGACCGCCCTGTCGCGCCCGGCCCGCACCAGCCGGCCCGGCATGGCGCCGGTGTGCTGGCCGCGTTCGAAGATCGGCGCGCCGGCAACCAGCGTCGTCTCATAGCCTTCAACGCGCTGGATGAAACGCCGGCCGCCGGCCGGCATGTCGTGAACGAGTTCGGGCTTCTGAACTTTAAGATTGGCGTAATCGATTACGTTGATGTCCGCGCGCAGCCCGGGCATCAGCCGCCCGCGGTCCCTCAGTCCGAAATAATCGGAGGTTTCGCTGGTTTGCCGTTTGACCAGCATTTCAAGCGGCAGGCGCGGTCCACGGCTGCGATCGCGACCCCAATGCATCAGCATGAAGGTCGGCACGCCGGCATCGACGATCGAGGTGCAATGCGCGCCGCCGTCGCTCAAGCCGAGAAGGCATGCCGGGTCGTTGAGCATTTCGAAAATCGGCGCGTGATCGCCGGAAACATAGTTCACCACCGGGAAATACAAATACTGCGCTTCGCCCCCGGCGATGTAGTCGTAGGCGACTTCGTCGGGCGCGCGGCCCTTGCGCGCGGCGATATTGGCGACGCTCTTCTCCGGCGCCGGCTCGTAATCCGGCGGATCGCTCATGACATAAAACCGGTCCCACTTGCTGATAACGGCCTGGCGGAACTGCGCGAGCTTGGCGACGTCGGCATCCGAGGGCTCTTCGGCGAGAATCTTCCGCCGCATTTCCGGATCGCGCAATCGACGGCGTTGCTCGGCAATCGGCAAGTTTTCGATCGTCTTGTAAGTCGGCCGCACCGTGAACGGATTGACCGCAGTGCCGACGCCCATCATCACCCCGATAGGCCGGCCGGCAACCTGCGCGGTAAACTGCAAGCCTTCGGCGCGCGCCGCATGCGTCGCCTCGAGGAGACGACGCCAGCGCTGCGGGTCTTCGTAGCGGTCGGTGAGCAAGAACCAGATTGGGCGGCCGGTCTGGCGCGCGAATTTGGTCATCCAGGCAAGTTCGTAGTCCTCATCGTCGAAATCGCTGTTCATGCCGAACGCGCCCATGCCGGCTGCGCCGAGCGCGGAGCCGATGCCGACGAGCTCCTCCGCGTCGGCGTCGCGCGACGGAACGAGGTCGCCCTCCGGCGTCTTGTGCGAATCGGTGCGCGATGTGGTGAAGCCGAAGGCGCCGCATCGCAGCGCTTCGATGGTGAGCCGGCGCATCTCGGCGATGTCCTCCGGCGTCGCCGGCTCGCGCCGCACCGCGCGGTCGCCCATGACATAGACGCGCAGCGGCAGATGCGCGGCCTGCGCCGCGATATCGATCGCGCGCGGACGCCGCTCCAACGCGTCCATGAATTGCGGGAAGGTCTCCCACTCCCAGGTCAAGCCGGCCGCCAGCACGGGATTGGGAATCTCTTCGACGCCCTCCATGAGATCCATCAGCGCGCCGCGATGGTGCGTCTTCACCGGCGCGAAACCGACGCCGCAATTGCCAAACATCACCGTAGTCACCCCGTGCCAGCATGACGGCGCAAGGAGCGGATCCCACATCGCCTGGCCGTCGTAATGGGTGTGCACGTCGACCCAACCGGGAGTAACCAAAAGCCCGTCAGCGTAGATGTCGCGTTTGGCGGGACCTTGCTTACCGCCGACCGCCGCGATGCGGCTGTTCGCTATGGCGACATCGCCGGTGAATGCGACCCTGCCGGTGCCGTCGACAATCCTGCCGCCGCGAATGACGATGTCGTGCATCGATGGCGCTCCTCGTTTCTCGATCCAGGATTTTTGTGCGTTTCTTGCAAACTTTCTTGCAAATGATGATGCACCGGCCTCGAAGGGTGCGCAACGCGCCAGACGTAATAGCTGATCCTTGCTGCGCGATGGACAAGGTACGCAAAGACCCGGCATATAAAGCGGCTTTTAGAGCATGATCCGGAAATGTGGGAACCGGTTTTCCGAAAAGATCATGCTCCAGCAACAGGATAAAGCGAAATGCCGACTCAACATAAAGTCATTTCGCTTTAGCGTTTTCGTCGGTCCTTTGGCGGTTTGCGCGTGACACCCTCTCCCATAATCCGGCTCGGCGTCGACATCGGCGGCACCTTCACCGATGTCGCGCTGGAAATCGGCGACCGGCGCACCACGGCCAAGGGTCTGACCACCGCGCGTGCGCCCGAGGCCGGCGTGCTTGCGATCGTGCGCGCGATCATTGC
>DASPWC010000345.1:0-3534 GCA_035622055.1 Xanthobacteraceae bacterium
TGCGTGATCCGATTTGAGAATGTCGGCTTGCGCTACGGCCTTGGCCAGGAGGTCCTACGCGACCTGAGCTTTCATATTGAGGGTCATTCCTTTCAGTTCCTCACCGGGCCCTCGGGGGCCGGCAAGACCTCGCTTCTGCGACTGATGTTTCTTTCGCTCAAGCCCACGCGCGGCCTGATTTCCATGTTCGACCGGGACACCGCGACGCTGACGAAGAACGACCGCTCAACGCTACGCCGCCGCATCGGCATCGTATTCCAGGACTTCCGCCTGCTCGACCACTTGACGACCTACGAGAACGTGTCGCTACCGTTTCGAGTCATGGGCAAGGAGGAAGCGGCCTATCGCGGCGAAGTCGTCGAGCTCCTGCAGTGGGTCGGTCTCGGCGAGCGCATGGACGCTCTGCCGCCTGTACTTTCCGGCGGCGAGAAGCAACGCGCGGCAATCGCTCGCGCCGTAATTGCGCGCCCCCAGCTGTTGCTTGCGGACGAGCCGACCGGCAATGTCGACCCCAATCTCGGTCAGCGCTTGCTGCGGCTGTTCATCGAGCTTAACCGATTAGGTACTTCCGTCGTGATCGCCACGCACGATATCGCTCTGATGGACGAGTACGACGCGCGCCGCCTGGTCCTGCACGAAGGACGGCTGCATGTCTACGAGTGAACGTTTCGACGCCATCGCGCAGTCGTGGACCGATCCCGAGGTGAGGTCAGACGAGATCGCTCAGCAACTGCCGACGCCAATTGTGCCGATCGGTTCGATTGCCGGACGCTCGCTCACGGCCGTGGTCGCCATCATGACCTTCCTTGCCGCGCTGGCGACTGGCGCGGTGACGATGGTGGTGAACGCCGCAAGCGACTGGCAATCCGACGTGGCGCGCGAGGTGACCATCCAGGTTCGGCCGGTTTCCGGGCGGGATGTGGAAGCTGACGTACTAACCGCCGTCACGCTGGCGCGCGCGACCACGGGTGTTGCCGACGTCCGCCCCTATACCAAGCAGGAGTCGGCCGCACTCGTCGAGCCGTGGCTCGGCTCCGGTCTGCCGCTGAACGAGTTACCGATTCCGCGCATGATCGTCGTCAAGCTTGCCTCCGGCGTAACGCCGAATTTTTCCGATCTGCGCAAGCAGCTTGCCGACCAAGTGCCCAGTGCCAGTCTCGACGACCACCGCGGCTGGATCGATCGTATGCGCACCATGGCGGACACTGCCGTTGCCGCTGGGATCGTCATGCTGATCCTCGTCATCATCGTGACAGTGCTGTCGGTCACTTTCGCAACCCGCGGCGCCATGGCGACGAATCGCCCCACGATCGAGGTGTTGCACTATGTCGGCGCCAGCGACAAATTCGTCGCAGGCCAATTTCAACGCCACTTTCTCGTCCTCGGCCTTAAAGGCGGCGCTATCGGCGGCGGAGCCGCAATGGCTTTCTTCGGCGCACTGCAAGCCCTCGATGCGTGGCTTTCGGGAACCCTTGGGGGCGATGAGATGACGGCCTTGTTCGGCGGCCTTTCGATCGGACCTGCCGGCTATATCGCCATCCTGGTGCTGATTGCCCTGATGGCTTTGGTCACCGCACTGGCGTCGCGCCGTACCGTCGGCCGAACGCTGGAGACCGTCGACTGAAGCGAAATGATATTTCGCTTTAGCTTATTGTTTCAGCATGATCTTTTCGGAAAACCGGTATCAATCCCGGATCAAGTCCGGGACAGGCTTTTTCCGGATCATGCTTTAGGCGTGACCGCGGATTCAGCTTCCGCCAAAGAGGGATATAATTGTCATTATCGTCGCTGCCGATTCCGGCGCTGACTGTCGTGGGGGACGTTTGCGGCGATGCCTGGCTTAAGAAACGCGGTTAGAACAAGACGCCTACGATCGGTCGGCTACAAGCTCGTCCTTTTGGCCGTCGTCCTGCTCGCCGGCGGCTTTGGTTTCTTTATTTGGTTGTTGCCCAGCCGGGAAGTCGCGCTGGACCGCAACGCCGACGGCATCGTCGTGCTGACGGGCGGCGATTCGCGCGTCAGCGACGCGCTGGAATTGCTCGCGTCAGGCCGCGGCAAGCGGCTATTGATCACGGGTGTCTATGCCGGCACCACGACCAGCGACATCGCGCATGAAGTTCTCAACTACAACCGCCTGCTGGCTTGCTGCGTCGACCTCGATTATTCCGCGCTCAACACGCTCGGCAACGCGGTGCAGGCGCGGCACTGGGCTATTGAACACGGCTTTCATTCCTTGATCGTCGTCACTTCCGCCTACCACATGCCGCGCGCGCTGGCGGAGCTTGCGCACCAGTTGCCCGACGTTGCCTTGATCCCATACCCGGTCGTTTCGGATCGGTTGCGCATCGAGCCCTGGTGGTCGAACGGCGCGACGACGAAACTGGTTTTATCCGAGTATATTAAATACCTTGCCGCCAAGGTCCGTATGCATTTCGACTCGGTGTCGGCGACGAGCTGATTGCCGCCGCCGCGTGAAGCGGCCTTGCTCGGGTTCCGCACCCGGCAAGGCGAAAAATCCCGAAGGTCTATCTGTGTCCCGATCGTCAGCGATTTTGGTCCGCTCGGTTCTTTTCAACGTGCTGTTCTACGCGAATCTGGTCATTCACCAGATCGTAGCGCTGCCGACTCTGTTGATGCCCTATCCAGTGCTGCGTGGCTTCATCCGATCCTACGCGCGCACCAGTCTTTGGCTGCTGCGCGTCGTTTGCGGCACCACGGTCTCCTGGCGCGGAACGGATAAGATTCCGCAAGGCGCATGCATCGTTGCGTGCAAGCACCAATCAACCTGGGAAACCTTCGCGCTCTATGCCGTCCTGGAGGATCCGATCTTTGTCCTCAAGCGCGAACTGATGTGGATCCCTGTATTTGGCTGGTACATGCGCAAAGCCGGCCTCATACCGATCGACCGCAGCGCCGGAATGGCGGCGCTCGCCCGCATGACCGCGCGCGCGCGACAGGCTCTGACCGGAGCGCGTCCGCGCCAGCTTGTCATTTTTCCCGAAGGAACGCGCCGCGCTCCCGGCGCGGAACCGAGCTACAAACCGGGCATCGTGCAGCTCTACAGCAAAGCCGGCGTGCCTTGCCTGCCGGTGGCGCTCAATTCGGGTTTGTTCTGGCCGCGCCGGTCGCTGCGGAAACTACCGGGTACGATCGTCGTTGAGGTCCAGGATCCGATCGCACCGGGGCTCGACAAAGCCGCGTTCTTTGCGCGGCTGCAGGGTGCGATCGAAGAAGCGAGCTCGCGCCTGATCCGGGAAGCGGAAAGTCGCGAGCGCGCCGTCGAAAAGCAGATTTCAACGGCCAAAGCGAAATGATTTTAGGTCGATTCGGTATTTCGCTTAACATGATCTGTTCCGATAACCGGTATCCACCCTCGGATCGATGTCCGAGGGTAGGCTTTTTCGGGATCATGCTTTAGCGGCGGTCAAGCACAGGAAAGCTGATCTTCGCTTCCGGGCTCCCGACTGCCGGCCGAAGATTCGTGCACCCCGGTCAGCCGTTGCGCCAGCAGATGCAGATCGCTCTCGCGATAAC
>DASPWC010000346.1:0-6520 GCA_035622055.1 Xanthobacteraceae bacterium
CTAAAAGATTGCGGCCGGCTCCTGGGGGAGAGCCGGCCGCCGCGAACCCGGTCTGGGGACGGGGAGGGGTGGGGACGTGACCGGGAACGCGTATCCTTGTTTTGTTGACCTACCGCGATGTTGCAGTTGCCGGCGTTCCTCGCGGCTCGCCAAGCGAAACCCAAACGTTCGGATCGGATTGCGACTGGCGCTTCACGAAGCGGTAGCCCGTATCCGTCCAGGGCAAGATTTCGTCGCTCTCATTGTCGAGGATGTATTCGCCCTTGTCGGTTTTGACCGTAAGAACGGCATGACCGTCGCCGTTTCTGTCGCGCACCACGGTCATGAGCAGCGCTTGGCGCGGCCATCCCGCCTGCATCAGCATCTTGCGCTTCTGGAGTGCGTAGTCCTCGCAATCTCCGTAACCGTCATCCGGATAATTCCAGCGCTCCACAACGCCCCAGTGATCCATGTCGGTCACGGGCTTGACGTTGGCGTTGACGAAATGATTGACGCGCTCGAGGTCCTTCCTTGCCTGCGCCGACAGCACGACGTCGCGCGGCGCCAATGGCTTGGTTTTGCATTCCGGGTCGTACTCGACGCAGAACCCGGTCCAGCCGACAGGCGGGCGGGCGACGCCGCCGACCGCGATGAAGGATGAAGGCTCCTGCGCCGCGCTCACGGCCGTCAGGGCGAGCAGGCCCGCGATGGACGCTACGAGGACGATCCCGGCGGTCGCGCCACGCTTTCTCAGGGCTTCTGCAAGCGAATTCATTGTGACCCCTACCCGTATTTTTGTTGGGGTCACCTTCCCACAAAGCTTTTGCAGCGCCGCTAAGCCGATTGATGCAATTTGAAGTAAAAGCGCTTCAAGTGTCGTAAGAACTTCAGAAAACTATTGGATAAAATTCAAGCGGTTTTGTCGTTTGGCTCGAATTTTTGCGGCCGCGGCGGCTTCAATTGGCGCTTTCGCGGCCGGCCCGCCGGTGCAGCTGGCACAAATGGCCGTTTGCGAGTTTATTCGCCGGTAACGCTGTCTTCGAGGAAATCCGGATGCAAGAGGCGGGTAAATTCCATGGCAAAGCCGTCTTCGAGATGGCGAACGACGCGTCCCTGTACTTTGCCGAGCGTGACCAGCGTTCCGATTGGGGGACGTTCGCGTGTCGCGATGCCGGCCCCGGATTGCGAGACGTCGATGATGTGGCAAGTGATGCTGATTCCGTTCGGCATGATCAGGCGGCTGGCCGGATTGCGCGGCACAATGCGACCGTGACGCCGGTCTTCGGGCAGTCCGAGAATGTGGCGATTGGCAAGCCAAGTTAGTTGCGCGGCGAGCTTGTCGCGCTTGCGCACTGTGGCGGCGATGGTCATCGCAAAGCCGTTCTCAAACAGGCGCGCGATGGTACCTTCAAGCCGCCCAAGGTGATCGACATAAGCGATCACGCGATCGCCCATATTGCCCGCGACCGGAGCGATCACGGCCATGCCGCCAGGCGACATATCCACGACCTGGCAGGGAAATTCACGACGATCGGCCAGCATGTACCGGCCCAAAAGATTGACCTTGACCCGCTGATGCCGGCGGCGGTCTTGGCTCAAGGCACGGAGCGCTTGTCTTCGTTCGGCTAACGCCATTGAGCGCCAGATCTTTTAATGGATGTTCTGCGGCGGGCCGCAGCATGTCCGTAAACATAAACGCGCGATGTTAATGGTGCGTTAGCCGCCTCAACGCGCGGTCAGGCACTGAAATCACGCTAGGGACGACCGCTGGCTACGATGCTCAGGCGCCGCTGCCGCGGCGCCAGAAGCCGCGGTAAACGGCGTTTCTCAATCGACGCGCCGATGTGGCGGCAGGGGCCGATTGTCAACGATCCAATCGGGTTCGCGCCAATCCGTTCGGGCGTTCCGAACGGCACCAGAACTCCGATGGCTCGCGCCAGATTCGACCGAGCGGCGGCGAGCGGCAGCAGGAGAAGCTCGAGTTCGAGGGGGTCTCCATTGGCCGTCTGGCCCGTCACACCGGCGACGGTGCCGACCTGCTCGTCCTTGAGGATGGTCAGAAGATCAGACACGCCGGGCCGACTCGCCGCGGCCCACAATTCAACGAAGCGCTCGCCTTTGAGCTCACGGTCAAACAAGGCGCAGACGCGCGTGCCGGCCAGACGGAACGGGTGCCCCGCCCAGCGGTCGAGCGCGAGAATGAAAATATCGCTGAGCACTTGGCGAATAGGACCGGGCTCGATCTCCGCCCGCTCGGGAGCGGGGCGATCGCCGCGCCGCTCCTGCCAGTAGGCGTAAAGTTCCTGGCTGGTAGGGTGCTTCATGAGCGCGGACACTCGTGCCGCAGCCGACGCGATCGCCTGTCCCCGATTGGTACAGTCATAGCCATGCCGGCTTCGTCGGTTGAGGCGGAGCACGGCGCATGCCGAACCTTCGGCCGGCACCGCTGCGAACGGCGCTCCGCCCGAATTAAAGTTAATGAAGCCTTTACGTTGGCTGCGACGCTCCGGAGCGCATAGGCTGAGCGAAATTGCCGAATACGGTGGAGGCAGCGGGATGTGATCGGCCGTCGCGCCGGGCGGCTAGGCTCCACGGCGCTGGCCGCGCGAACTGCCGCGTAGGCCGCAAAAAGGGGAGGATTTTTATCCTCCCTTTTGTTTTCCTTACGGAAAATTTCGCGTTACACCGGCGGCTCGCTTGTCCTGACCGCAACACGCGCTTATCTGACGGCGATCAGGTGCGACTTGACCGAGCAGTCCCGGCCCAATTTCTCCGAGCCAATCTTCAATATTCCGGCGGTTGTGGTGGCGACCGTCGCTGTGCTCGTGCTGGTCCACGTGGTGCGCGTCTTCTTACTCACCGACGAGCAAGACATCGCGTTCATTCTAAGCTTCGCATTCGTCCCCGCTCGCTACGGCGGAAACGATGTTACCGCCGGCATGTCTTTCCCAGGCGGTTTTGTCGCCGACGTGTGGACCTTTTTCACTTACGCCTTCATTCATGCCGACGTGATGCATTTGGGATTCAATTTGGCATGGCTCGTGCCGTTCGGCAGCGCGATTGCGCGCCGCTTTGGGGCCTGGCGCTATGTGGCGTTTATGCTGACGGTGGCGGCGATCGGTGCGTTTGCGCATTTGGTGACGCATATCGGCGCGTTGCAACCGATGATCGGTGCATCGGCCGCAATCTCCGGCGCCATGGCCGCCTCCATGCGTTTCGTTTTTCAGCGGGGAGGGCAGCTCGGCCTGTTCCGCGATAGTGAAACGGGCTATCGCGTTCCGGCAAGGCCGCTTCGCTCCACGCTTCGCGATCCTCGGTTCCTGCTTTTTCTCGTGGTGTGGCTTGGACTGAACGCGCTGTTCGGTTTCGGGACGATTTCATTCGGCGAGTCCGCGGGGCAGGAGATTGCGTGGCAAGCGCATGTCGGAGGATTTTTTGCAGGGCTTTTCCTGTTCAATGCCTTTGATCCGGCTCCCACGCCCGCGGAATTCAACAGCCAGCTAAGCGCCTAACGCAACCCCCGAACGCCGGCGTTAACAGGTCGTGGTGCAGCGCAGCGTGCATGCCGCCGCGATTTGTGGAACTATCCCTCCCCAACGAACATTAGCGTGGTTATCTCGCTTGCCGCCGGCCGCCTCGAACGGCGAGCGAAGTGAAGTCTAGGGAGGCTGCGATGACCGTCAGCAAGATTCTCGCGGACAAGGGCCGCGAGGTTTTCAGCATTGAGCCCGCCGCGACGTTAAAATCTGCCGCGACGCTACTGGGGCAAAAGCGCATCGGGGCCGTTATTATCCTGGGCGCCGATCGTCGCATCGTTGGGATTCTTTCGGAACGGGACATCGTACGCGCCATCGGCGAACGTGGCGAGGCCGCGCTCGATGAACCTGTCAGCCAATCGATGACGCGCAAGGTGTCGACTTGCACCGAGGGCGAAACGCTCGTCAGCATCATGGAACAGATGACCGAAGGTAAATTCCGTCACATTCCTGTCGTCGACCATGGCCGTCTTGCCGGCATCGTTTCGATCGGCGACGTGGTCAAGTATCGTCTCGAGGAGATGGAGCACGATACCGCGGCGCTGCGCGATTACATTCTCACGGCCTAGCGGGCGATCGGCCGCGATCATTTAGAATGCGCCGCATTCCACGAGGTGGCGTTTCGCGCTATTATGATGAGCGCGAGATGCGGGAGACAGTTATGCGGCGGGTGACCATTCTGTTTGTCATCGTGTTCGGCGGATTTGCGATCGCAAATTGCGATCCCGCAACGGCGGGGTCCGGAAGAATTCGCATTGCCCAAACTTCGGCCGTCACGAACTGCATGATGGCGTGCAATTCTCAGGCGGCGACCTGCCAAACAACTTGTTTGGTCCCCGGAACTGCGCCGACCAATGCCGCCACCACGACGGGCAACGCTAACCAAAGCACGTCTTGTCAACTCAACTGCACGACGCAGCAAGTCAATTGCCAGACAACCTGCGCGGCGACGTCGCCTTCGCAATAGCTCCGATCAGCTGAGAACGGCGACGGCCTCGGCAATCGCGTCTATTGCCCTTTCGGTGGCCGCGTGGCCAACGGTGATCGACTCGGCGGCGCGATGAAAATCGAGCCAGCCGATGTGGCCGATACGCGGCGTAATATGAACATCGGGCGGGTCGCCGGCGAGCCGCATGCGGGTGAGACGATCCTGCATGATGTTGAAGGACTCGACCATGACTGTCGAGAAACTGGGCCGGCTGTCGCGCGAGATGATTTGACGCTTGAGCGCACGCTCGGCACTGAACATGCCGCGTAAGCGCGCCAGCCCATTGCGTGAATGCCCGTTGGCTGAAACCGGCGGAGCATCTCCGGGCTGCGATCCATGACTGGCAATGGTTGTGCCGCGGCCGAAGCGGTCGGCATCCATATTGACAGCAATCACGACGCGCGCACCCAGTGCGCGCGCCGCCGAGACCGGAACCGGATTGACGAGCGCACCATCGACCAGCCAGCGCCCGCCGATAAGCACGGGCGAAAAAATTCCGGGCAAAGCATAGGACGCGCGCACCGCGAGAGATAGCGATCCGCGTGTCAGCCACACTTCGTGACCTGTGCCGATTTCGGTGGCGATTGCGGCGAACCGGAGTGGAAGATCCTCGATCGCTTTGTCGCCGATCGATTCCTGCAGCCGGTTGGCAAGTCTGCCACCGCCGATGAGCCCCGAGCCGCCGATCCTAACGTCGAGATAGCCGATGATGCGACGCATTGTCAGCGAGCGCGCCCAGTCCTCCAGCGTGTCAAGTTGGTCGGTCGCATAGCAGCCGCCGACCAGCGCCCCCATCGAAGTTCCAACGATAATGTCCGGTTTGACCCCATGCGCTTGAAGCGCGCGCATGACGCCGATATGCGCAAAACCACGCGCTGCGCCGCTGCCGAGAACGAGGCCGATGGACGGGCCGCCGCTTTTGACCCCCAGATGACCACGATCAAGCGTTTTGTTCGGAATGTCGATGGTACTCAACTGAATTCTCGCACTCCGGCCGTCACAGCTTGCCGCGCGATTTGGAATGATCCACCGACTGAACATATGGGGAAGATGCCTCAAGTCGGCTATAGGCTGCTCCAATCGCCTTGCGCATTCCTTAACGCAGTGGGCGTGGCTTGAAATTGCCGCGATTGAGATCGAAAAAAACACGATGGCGGGGCGGCTTTTGAGAACGTTTTGGCGACGCACCATCGCGGCGGTCTTTGTCGCGGCGGCGTTCGGCTTTCAGCCGACGAAGGTTTCGGCGCAGACGCCGGCCCAGACGCCGGCTCAGGCAGCCGGCCAGATGACCAGCCAGGTGCAAAACCTGGCGGCGCCCCAATTGCTCTCAGCGGCCCCGCTTGCGGCGGGTACCGGATATGCCGGCTCCTCCATTGTCGTGCCGGTGCCGGGCGGGCCGCCCATAGCGCCACCGGTTGCGCAAGCTGCACCGGTGCCGGTCCCTCCGGCAGGTCACGTCGCACTGGCGGTCGCCGCCCGCTACGGCCAAAACGCGCAACCCATCAGCGGCGGACTCATCTGGCGCGTCTACGCGGCGAAACCGGACGATTCGGGAATATTCCGGCTCATCAAGGAAGATCGTGGGGCGGCGCCGACGTTCTTGCTGCCGCCGGGCAATTATGTCGTACATGCAAGCCTCGGACTCGCCAGCACCGCCAAGGCAGTTCAGCTCCGATCGGATTCTGTCCACGAAACCTTCGATGTTCCCGCAGGCGGGATTCGGCTCGGAGGCAAGGTCGGTGACGTACGCATCCCGGCGGGGCAGATATCGTTCGAAATCTATACCGGCAGCCAGTTTGATACCAGCGATCGCCGGCCAATCGCGCAGAGCGTATTGACGGGCGACGTCGTGCTGCTTCCGGAAGGCACTTATTATATCGTCTCCAACTACGGCGATGGAAATTCGGTGGTTCGCTCCGACGTTCACCTCGAAGCCGGCAAACTCACCGATGTCGTTGTGACCCATCGTGCCGCGGTCATCACGCTCAAGCTCGTGAACAATCCCGGCGGCGAGGCT
>DASPWC010000347.1:0-3050 GCA_035622055.1 Xanthobacteraceae bacterium
AAACCGGCCGACGCGCTCGTTCCGGACGGCGGTACCGTACCCTACCCGTCTCTAACCAAGGACATGCATCATGAAGTCGAGCTTGTGGTCGCGCTCAAGAGCGGCGGCCGCAACATCACGACGGAAAAGGCGCTCGATTGCATCTACGGCTACGGTGTCGGCATCGATCTCACCCGCCGCGACTTGCAAATCGCGTCGCGCGATATCAAGCGGCCATGGGAGATCGGTAAGGCGTTCGACCACTCGGCGCCGTGCGGGCCGCTGCGGCCCGCGGCTGAAATCGGGCACCCGTCGAAAGGCCGGATCACGCTGAAGGTGAATGGCAAGGTGCGCCAGGAGGGCGACCTCAATCAAATGATCTGGAACGTGCCCGAAATCATTTCCAAGCTTTCGGAGATGGTCGAGCTCGCGCCGGGCGATATCATCATGACCGGCACGCCCTCAGGCGTCGCCGCCACAGTCGCCGGCGACAAGATCGGATGCGAAGTCGAAGGCGTTGGCACGCTGCGCGTCAGCATCGTCGAACCGCTGAAATAGAAGCCGTCGGGTGCGGCCTCGGCCGGCCCGATGGCTGCCGCAACCGGCGCCGCGGAACGCCGCTTACTGTAGAAGCCCCTCCGCCTTCATTGCTTCCTGCACTTTGGGCCGCGCCGCGACGCGATCCACAAAGGCTTTGACGTTCGGCCACTTGGCGAGATCGAGCTGAATGCGCGGCGTCCAGCGCAGTACCGCGAACAAATAGGCATCGGCAACGGTAAATCTGTCGCCCATCAAATACTGTTTTCCGGCGAGCTGCCCATCGAGCCAATCCAAGCGCTTGCCGAGATTGTCCTTCGAGATCTTTTTGTATTCCTCGGGCGTCGTCGGCCGGAATATCGGCCCGTACGTCTTATGTAATTCCGATGCGACGAAGTTGAGCCATTCCTGAACCCGATAGCGGTCAAGCGATCCGGCCGGAGGCACGAGTCCCGAAGCGGGCTTCTGATCCGCCAAGTATTGCACGATGACCGGGCCCTCCGTCAGACGCTGGCCGTCATCGATCTCCAGAACGGGTACTTGGCCCTTCGGGTTGATGCGCCAAAAATCCTGGCCGGTCTTGGTTTTCTTCTCGCGATTGTCGACCTGCTCAAGATCGAGATCGATGCCTGCTTCACGTGAGACGATATGCGGCGACAACGAGCAGGCGCCGGGCGCAAAATACAGTTTCATACGCGTTTACCTCCGTGCTGATAAGGCCTTACGGCCTTTTGCGCTATGTCAATGCGCCGTCATAGTGCGCAAGGCATAAAGGCGACAATCCGGCGGTTTGACGAAAGGAACCTGGTCGAACATGCCGCGTTAACGGGACGCTTTTATAGTCCCGTGAGGAGATTCATATGGCAGCTCCCCGGCGCATCACACTGCGCATAAGACCGGCCGTACCGTTCGGCGATGTTGCAATGGTGCCGGCGCCGCTCAGCGGCCGTTCCGAAAGGGAAATGGCGCGCGCGATCGCCGCCGCGCTTCCGGCGGACGACTCGGCCAGCGCAGCCGACGTTTACCTCGCGCCGCTTAACGCACGCGTCGGCGCGCTCGCAATGCTAATGGACAAGATCCGCCGCCCGTCTCATTGATCGGCACCCTCACAATCCGAGATAGGCGCTGCGGACGCGATCGTCCGCCAAGAGATCGGCGCCCGCGCCGGACACGGTCACGCGGCATTTTCCAGAACATAGGCGCGGCTTGCGAGTCTGAGCGACAGCGCCACGTTCTGCTCGACCAGCAGGCAGGTGACGCCATCGCGATTGAGGTCGCGAATGGTGTCGAGCACTTTGTGGACGACAGCCGGCGCAAGGCCGAGCGAGGGCTCGTCGAACATAATGAGCTGCGGCGCGCCCATCAGGCAACGCGCGATCGCGAGCATTTGTTGTTCGCCGCCGGACAATGTTCCCGCCGGCTGACGGCCCCGGTCGGCAAGAACGGGAAAAAGAGCAAGAGCCCGGTCGCGGTTTCTCGCCCGGGCGGCACGGGCGCGCGGCAGCATCGCGCCGATCTCGAGATTCTCGCCGACCGACAGCGTCGGAAATATTTGGCGGCCTTCGGCAACTTGCCCGATGCCGAGATTGCAAATGCGATGGCTGGGCCAGCCCAGAACGTTTTCGCCGCGAAAGAGAACGCGGCCTCGCGCGGAGCGATTCATTCCCGCGATGGCGCGAATAAGCGTCGTCTTTCCGGCGCCGTTGGCGCCGACGATTGCAACGATGGCGCCTTCTTCGACATCGAGCGACACCCGGTCGATAGCCTGAAGATCGCCATAGAATACGTCGAGACCCTCAACGCGCAGCATCGACCGGCTCCGCCCCGAGGTAGGATTGCACAACCGCCGGATCGCGCACGACCGCTTGCGGCTTGCCCTGCGCGATCGCAGTGCCGTGATCGAGCACCACGACTTCGGACGCGAGCGCCATCACCGCGCGCATAACGTGCTCGATCAGCACGATCGTCATTCCGCCGGCACGGTTAAGGTCCCGCAATATCGCAACCATGCGGTCGCTTTCCGTCGGGCGCAATCCGGCCATGACCTCGTCGAGCAACAATAGCCGCGGTTCGGTCGCCAGCGCGCGGGCCACTTCGAGGCGCTTGCGATCCGGCAGCGTCAGCGTTGCGGCGATCCGATTGCGCTGATCGAACAGATCGAGCCGCCGTAAAAGGTCGCGGGCGCGCTGCCGCGCGGCGCCGACGTCGTGGCTGTGCAGCAATGCACCCACGAGAACGTTGTCTTCCACGGTCAAAGCCGGAAATGGACGAACGATCTGGAACGTGCGAGCGATGCCGCGCCGGCATACCGCATCGGCCGGCAGGCCGGCGATCGGCTCGCCGGCGAAGGTAATCGAACCCCCGTCGGGCGCGATTGCGCCGGCAATCATGTTGAACAGAGTGGTCTTTCCGGCGCCGTTCGGACCGATAATGGCAAACAGCTCTCCCCCCGGGACATTGAAACTTACGGCGTCCACGGCAACCAAGCCACGGAAGCGTTTGCTGACTCGCTCGAGCGAAAGAAGCGGCCTCAT
>DASPWC010000348.1:0-13740 GCA_035622055.1 Xanthobacteraceae bacterium
TTGATCACGGCAGCGACGGGCTCAACGTGCTCGGCACGACCGGCGAAGCAACGTCGTTTTCGCTCGATCAGCGCCGCCGCGTGATGACTGCCTATGCGCGGAGCGGTCTACCATTGGATCGCATGATGGTGGGCACCGGCGCCGCGGCCGTCGCCGACGCGATCGCACTGAGCAGACACGCCGCCGAACTTGGCTTTGCCGGCGCGTTGGTGCTGCCACCATTTTACTACAAAGGCGTGGCGGACGACGGCCTTGTCGCTGCGATCGACGCCATCCTCACGGCAACCGCGGCGCGGCCTATTCCGGTCTACCTCTATCATTTCCCGGCGCAGTCGGGCCTGCCCTGGCACGTCGCGCTCGTTCGGCGTCTCTTGCAAACCTTCGGCGAACGCATCGCGGGCTTGAAGGATTCTTCCGGCGACATGGCCTACGCGCGAGAGGTTGCCGGCATCCTGCCGCGCTTTAAGGTTTTCCCTTCCACCGAAGCGGCGTTGCCCGAGGCCCGCTCCGGAATCTTCGCTGGCTGCATTTCGGCGACTGCTAATCTCAACGCCGATCTCTGCGCGCGCGCCTATCGTGCGGGTGATGCCGCTGCGCTCGGCGAAGCGGTTGCGATCCGCAAACTATTCGATGGCAAGCCTTTGGTCCCTGGCGTCAAGGCGCTGCTGGCCCATATCCATGACGATCCCCAATGGGCGCATGTCGAACCTCCGCTTGCCGAATTTCCCGCCGCCGATCGGGCCGCCGTCATTGCCGGTTACGAGGCGGTGCGCGCCAGACACGTCGCCTAGCAGAGGCTCGCGGCGCACATAATTGCGCTCTTTTTACCCTGTCTGCGGCGTCTCCGGCGTTGACGATGAGGCGCTGCGCCCCTATAAGCCCCGCTCCCCTTCATGAATGTCTGTGTTCGGCAAGTTATGGCCAATACGAAATCCGCAAAGAAAGCCGCTCGACAAGCTGCGCGCCGGGCCGTCATCAATAAGTCGCGGCGTTCGCGCATGCGTTCGGCAACGCGCAAAGTCGAGGAAGCGCTCGCCGCGGGCGACCGCGCCGGGGCGGTCGCCGCCATGGCGGAAGCCGAACCTGCTTTGATCCGCGCCGCGCAAAAAGGGATCGTGCATCGCAATGCCTCGCGGCGAAAAGTGTCGAGGCTCGCGCGGCGGATCGCCAAACTCGGCAAGAAGTAATTTCGTCCCACGCGCGCCGGCAATTTCTCGCTCAACTGGTTTGTTGCGATCCGAATTGTGGATTGCAATCAAACTGTTGCATTATTGTCACTTCACTTCAGAAAAATATCCGCACGCTACGTGCGACTGCGTTTAAGCGCGTTCGGCGAACGGATTCTTATTTGCTCCGTCTAGATGCGGCGACGGGTACCCTTTTCTTGCGCGCAGAAGAATTGGTGAATAATGAAAGGGTTACCGATCATGGAGGAGCGTGGAGTTTGAATTTCGGGGAATCCGATTGTGCGCGTTTTTATTTGTTACAGCCGTTTGTTTTATTCGTTTAATGCATCTGTCACATGTGGCAGAAATGTGAATCGTTAAATCGACTCAATACTTTGCTTGCGCCGAATAGCGTTTGCTCTCTATCAGATCGGATGCTTTACCTCTGAAACTGCAATTTTCACGCGGTTTTTGCGGTTGCGAGGCGCAAATCGCGTGCTACCGTCTAATTCCCTTCCGGTCCTGAAGGTCTTCAAAAATCAGGCAGCGAAAGCCCATCGAAGAGTGGGTGGGGGAAGTTGTGTCCGAATGACCAAGTACAGAGTTTGCGTATTGGTATAACGATTAGTGCGGCTCCGATTTTTAGCGGGCTGAAAAACACACGAAAGGGTCTCATTAGCGTTCGTCAGGCGACACGCCGGGCGCGCGCGACGACTGCGAGACCCGAAAGCGAATGGAGGTTGGGGGGCATGATGACGATCATTCATCAATCGCTGAAGGCGACCTCGAGCCCATCTCGGCCGGAAGCTCAGTGGCCTGGAGTCTGCCAGCCCAGAGCTCGATCGAGCGGTTGAGCCGGCGGCCGTCAGCCGCCCATGTGAGCCATCCGCTCACTTTCCTCGAAATACGAGTACCTAGCGTATCCGTGAAGCCGGGATCGTCTGGTCTGACGTGCTCGCTTCAGTAACTCCTCAAAACGAAAAAGCACCGCCATGATGAGCACGGATCAGGATCGCTGGCGAAAGGTCAAGGATCAGTTGCGAGCCGAACTCGGCGAGGACGTGTTCAGCAGCTGGTTCGGGCGCATGGAACTCGAAGCCGTCGATGAGGGCTTGGTTCGGCTATCGGTGCCGACTCGCTTTCTCCGCAACTGGATTCAATCCCATTATAGCGAGAAGGTCCTCCTCAAGTGGCAATCGGAGCAACCCGATGTCACCCGGCTCGAATTAAGCGTCCGATCCTCTACGATCCGGCCGACGATAGCGCGACCGAAAGCGCCGGACCCGTTGCCGCTGCGCGATGGCCGCGACGGTCTCGTTGACGGCGCCAATGCGCGCGCCAGTGTACCCATCATGAGCGTGCACGAAGCCCTCGGCGGTTCGCCGCTCGATCCGCGCCTGACGTTCGAGACATTCATCGTGGGCCGCTCAAACACGCTCGCGCATGCCGCGGCCAAACAGGTCGCCAGCAGCCGGCGCGGCGAGCCGCTGATGTTCAACCCGCTCTACATCCACGCCGCGGTGGGATTGGGCAAGACCCATCTCCTGCAGGCGATCACATGGGCCGGCAATGGCTGCGGCGACCGCAAGCTTCTTTATCTGACGGCGGAACGATTCATGTATGGCTTCGTCTCCGCGCTGCGCTCACAAACCACGCTCGCTTTCAAGGAAGCGATCCGCGCCATCGACGTATTGGTCATCGACGATCTGCAATTTCTACAAGGCCGATCGACACAGGCCGAATTCTGCCACACGCTCAATACCCTGATCGACGCCGGCCGCCAGGTCGTGATCGCCAGCGACCGTCCGCCTGCGGATCTCGAAAGCCTCGACGATCGCGTGCGCTCGCGGCTTGCCGGAGGGCTCGTCGTCGAGATCGGCTCGCTCGGCGAAGAGCTGCGGCTGGAAATTCTCAAAAGCCGCATCGGCGCCGCGCGTCTTCATCATCCCGGCTTCGAAGTGCCCCAACCGGTTCTTTCATTTATCGCCAAGTCGGTCACGCATAATGGGCGCGACCTCGAGGGCGCGGTCAATCGGCTCCTGGCCCACAGCAAGCTTACTGGCCAGCCCGTGACGGTCGAGATGGCCGAGCGCGAGATGCGGGATCTGATACGGCCGGCGGAACCGAAACGGGTGAGGATCGAGGACATCCAGCGCATCGTGGCGCGCCAGTACAATGTCAGCCGCGCCGACCTGCTATCGTCGCGGCGCACCGCCAATGTCGTGCGCCCGCGGCAAGTCGCGATGTACTTGGCGAAGGTTCTGACGCTGCGCTCGCTCCCTGAAATCGGCCGCCGTTTCGGCGGACGCGATCACACCACTGTCCTCCATGCGGTCCGTAAAATCGAGAGCTTGGCAGGCAACGACAGCGCGTTTGCGGAGGAGATCGAGGCGCTCAAACGCCAGTTGCAGGATTGATCGTTTACCGGCGACGCAATCGAACAAGACCTTCGGCCAAGACCCCCGTATCCAAGACGTTTCGGCCAAAAACCCGCCGCCAAGATCCTGTGAAAAGGGATGGAAAAGGCCGGGCGGGTTAGGGGCCGGGCTTGCCGAAAGCTTCGCGCCGCGCCACCTTTGTTATCCGCCGCGTTGTCGCCGCTTCTTCAACGGATCTCGCGATGAAGATCACAGTAGAGCGTTCGGAATTGTTGAAATCGCTTGGCCACGTTCATCGCGTGGTCGAACGCCGCAACACGATTCCGATCCTTGCCAATGTGCTGCTGCACGGCGATCGCTCGAAGCTTTCGCTGAGGGCCACCGACCTTGATGTCGAAGTGACCGACACGATCGCCGCCGAAGTCGCTCCCGGCGGCTCGACGACGGTGCCGGCCCACATGTTCTTCGATATCGTGCGCAAACTGCCGGAAGGCTCACAGATCGTGCTGGAATCGTCCGGCGATCGCGCCGCATTGGCGATCCGGGCGGGCCGCTCGCGTTTTACCTTGCAGACGCTGCCGGAAAGCGATTTTCCCGATCTCGCATCCGGTGAGATGACGCACAAGTTCACGCTCAAGACGGCCGAGCTGAAACGCCTCATCGACAAGACGCAGTTTGCCATCTCGACCGAAGAAACGCGCTATTACCTCAACGGCATCTATCTGCACGCCGCCGGCGCGGCGAAAGTACAGACGCTGCGCGCGGTCGCTACCGACGGTCATCGGCTGGCTCAGATGGAGCTTGAACTGCCGCCCGGCGCCGCCGGCATGCCGGGCGTTATCGTCCCGCGCAAAACGGTCGGCGAGGTGCATCGCCTGATGGAAGACGGCGACGCCGAGGTTGCGATCGAATTATCGGCTGGCAAAATCCGCTTCACGGTCGGCCAGACGATCCTGACCTCCAAGCTGATCGACGGGACGTTTCCCGACTACGCGCGCGTGATCCCTACGGGCAACGACAAGGAACTGGTGGTCGATAAGAAAGAATTCGAAGCCGCGGTCGATCGCGTTTCGACGGTGTCGAGCGAGCGCGGGCGCGCCGTTAAATTGTCAATTAACGCTGGACGTTTGCTGTTGTCGGTGACAAATCCGGATTCCGGCAGCGCCAACGAGGAGCTCGAAGTCGAATACGAGGCCGAACCGATCGATATCGGGTTCAATTCGCGCTACCTTCTCGACATCGCCGCGCAGATCGAAAGCGAGGCGGCCGTGCTCAAGCTCGCCGATCCGGGCTCGCCGACCCTGATCCAAGATAAGGACCCGCGCGGCGCGCTTTACGTCCTGATGCCGATGAGGGTTTGATGAGGGTTTGACAGGAATCGGTATCGGTAATCAGCTAGCGGGATCGTCCCAATCCTATTCCCCGATGGCTGATGCCCGCTCTTATCCGCCGCCTGACGCTCAACAATTTTCGCAACTACCACGCCGTGTCGCTCGATGCCGATGCACGCACAATTGTGCTGGTGGGACCGAACGGCGCCGGTAAAACCAACCTGATTGAAGCCATTTCATTCCTCGCCCCTGGTCGCGGACTGCGCCGGGCGACGCTTGACGAAGTCGCGTTCAACGAGGGCGACGGATCTTGGGCCGTCGCCGCGGAGATCGAGGGCGCGTTGGGCTTGGCGACACTTGGGACCGGCATCGAACGGCCAGGTCAAGATGATACGACGAGCCAGCGCAAATATCGGATCGATCGCGAACCGGCGTCTTCGGCTTCGGCTTTCTCCGATCATCTGCGCGTCGTCTGGCTCGTGCCGGCGATGGATATGCTCTTTGGCGGCGCGCCATCGGAGCGCAGGCGCTTTCTCGATCGCCTCGTGCTCGCGGTCGATGCAGAGCACGCCGGCCGCGTCAACGCGTTGGAACGATCGCTTCGCTCGCGTAACCGGCTCCTGGAAGAGGCGCGTCCCGACGCGCACTGGCTCGACGCCGTCGAACACGAAACCGCAGAACTCGCGGTCGCCGTGGCGGGACTGCGGGTCGAAACGGTTCGCCGGCTCGACGCCGTATTGACGAGCCGCAAGGATTCACCATTCCCGCCCGCGCAAATCGCTCTCGACGGCTGGTTGGAGCAATTGATCCCCTTGCATCCGGCGAGCGAAATCGAAGAGCGTTATCGCGCAGTGCTGCGCGACAATCGCGGCCGCGACGCTGCCGCGGGACGCACACTCGACGGGCCGCATTTGACGGACTTGAAGGTCGTTTACGCGGCCAAGGACATCCTCGCCGCCGATGCCTCGACGGGCGAGCAAAAAGCGCTTTTGATCGGCCTCGTGCTCGCTCATGCGAGGTTGCTTCGCGAAATGACCGGCTTCGCGCCCGTCCTTTTGCTCGATGAAGTCGTAGCGCATCTCGACCCGGTGCGACGCGTGGCGCTGCACGGCGAACTCGCCGAACTGACAGCGCAAGTTTGGATGACCGGCGCCGATCCCGCACTATTCGATGAGATGACGACAGATGCAGCCGTTGTCGAAGTCAGATCGGGAAGGTTGACGTCGACCCGATAACCCGGCGCATCAGACCTTCGCT
Source organism: Xanthobacteraceae bacterium (assembly GCA_035622055.1). Taxonomy (GTDB): domain Bacteria; phylum Pseudomonadota; class Alphaproteobacteria; order Rhizobiales; family Xanthobacteraceae; genus BOG-931. The sequence continues at coordinate 6,133 of DASPWC010000348.1, forward strand.
TTCCACAACGATCGGTTGGGGAACCAGACCAAGCCCAAGTTCTTTAATCCCAGAGCAAGGCCATAAAAACGTCCTGGATCAGTGGATTAGCAATGCCGGAACAGGCGACCGATATGATCGTTCGAAATCTGATCGAAGCTCTCGAGCGCTTGCGCGCAGACTTGGATCGGATGGAACTTTGGACGGCTGTCCTTGACCGCTTTCAGCATCCGGTCCCGGACTTCAACAGGGGCGACCAGCATCTTTTGCCGCCCCGAAGCAGGCGCAGGGCGCGTCGTCACGGCGTCTCGCCGCGACACTGACTTCACCAAGCCGAACCTGACGAATAGCTGCCAATTGTCGGCAGAAGTTCCGTTCGCGCGGACTGTTCCACGGCGGAATCCGGCTTCCCTTAATCGTGCCGCAAAACCTTGAAAAACTCAAACTTGACAATAAGTTAGTGGCGTCCGTTTTGTCCTGTACGCGCATCTTTTTTGGTGTACAAGAATCCTGGATTCACCCATATTTTTTGCAAGCGATTCGAAAGCGCCCTCATGGCCGAACCCGTCCGCAAGCAAATCCCCACGCCGTCCGACTACGACGCCGAGTCGATCAAGGTGCTCAAGGGGCTCGACGCCGTGCGCAAACGGCCCGGCATGTACATTGGCGACACCGATGACGGCTCGGGCCTGCATCATATGGTCTACGAAGTCGTCGACAACGCGATCGACGAAGCGCTCGCCGGCTTCGCCAAGGAAGTCACCGTCATCCTCAATCCCGACGGTTCCTGTACCGTACGCGACGACGGTCGTGGCATTCCGACCGACATCCACAAGGGTGAAGGCGTGTCTGCCGCTGAAGTCATTATGACGCAGCTTCATGCCGGCGGGAAATTCGACCAGAACTCCTACAAGGTTTCCGGCGGCCTGCATGGCGTCGGCGTCTCGGTCGTCAACGCACTGTCGACCTGGCTTCGCCTGACGATTTGGCGCGACGGTCAAGAACACTTCATGGAATTTTCAGATGGCGAAGCCGTCGCGCCGCTCGCCGTCGTCGGCGCCGCTCGCGACAAACGCGGCACCGAGGTGACGTTTCTGCCGTCGAAGAAAACGTTCAGCATGACTGAATTCGATTTCGCGACGCTGGAGCACCGGCTCCGCGAGCTCGCCTTCCTCAACTCCGGCGTCACAATCGTTCTTTCCGATATGCGCCATGCCGTCGAGAAGCGCGAGCAAATGCGTTACGAGGGCGGAGTCGACGCCTTCGTCAAATATCTCGACCGCAACAAGACACCGCTCATTCCGCAACCGATCGTCATAAAAGCCGAGCGCGACGGCGTGATGGTCGAATGCGCCTTGTGGTGGAACGACGGCTACCACGAAACCGTGCTGTGCTTTACCAACAATATTCCGCAACGCGACGGCGGGAGCCACCTCGCCGGCTTTCGCGGCGCGCTGACGCGCCAAGTCACCGGTTACGCCGAATCGGGTGGCGTTGCGCGCAAAGAGAAAGTTGCGCTGACCGGCGATGACTGCCGTGAGGGATTGACGGCCGTCCTTTCGGTCAAGGTCGCCGATCCGAAGTTTTCGTCACAGACCAAGGACAAGCTCGTCTCCTCCGAGGTGCGGCCGGCGGTCGAAGGCATCGTCAACGACATGCTCAATGCCTGGTTCGAGGAGCATCCGGCGGAAGCGAGGGTCATCGTCGGCAAGGTAATCCAGGCGGCGGCGGCGCGGGAAGCCGCGCGCAAGGCGCGGGAAATGACGCGCAAGAGCGCGCTTGGCGTTACCTCGCTGCCGGGAAAGCTCGCGGATTGTCAGGAACGCGATCCGGCAAAATCCGAATTGTTCATCGTGGAGGGCGATTCGGCGGGCGGTAGCGCCAAGCAGGGCCGCAATCGCGAATTCCAGGCAGTCCTGCCGTTGCGCGGCAAGATCCTCAACGTCGAGCGGGCGCGCATGGACAAGATGCTCTCCTCGGAGCAGATCGGCACGCTCATCACCGCGCTCGGTACCGGAATCGGCACCGACGAATTCACCGTCGACAAGCTGCGCTACCACAAAATAATCATCATGACGGACGCCGACGTCGACGGCGCGCATATTCGCACGTTGCTGTTGACGTTTTTCTACCGGCAAATGCGCGAGATCATCGACCGCGGGCACCTCTTTATCGCGCAGCCGCCGCTCTACAAGGTCACGCGCGGCAAGTCGGAGCAATATCTCAAGGACGAGCACGCGCTCGAAAATTATTTGATCAACACAGGGCTCGACGAAGCGGTTTTGCGTTTGTCGTCGGGCGAGGAGCTTGCCGGCAACGACCTGCGCAAGCTGGTCGAGGAAGCGCGCGGCATCCGCAATCTGCTGCGCGGCCTGCACAGCCGCTATAACCGCAAGGTCATCGAGCAAGCGGCCATCGCCGGCGTTTTGCGCTCCCAAGTCACGGACGATCCGGCGCGAGCCGGCGCGGCGGCGGAGTATATTGCGCGCCGACTCGATGCCTTGACCGAGGAAGCCGAACGCGGCTGGAAAGGCCAATTCGGCGAACATGGCTTCCAGTTCGAGCGTACGTTGCGCGGCGTCAAGGAAGTCGCAGTGATCGATCAGGCGCTGCTCGGCTCCGCCGACGCGCGCAAGCTCGACGAATTCGCACCATCCCTGCAGCAGACTTACCCGCGGCCGACGCCACCGGCGATGCTGCGGCGAAAGGACGAAGAGATTGCCATCCACGGCCCGGTCGGCTTGTTCGAGGCGGTAACCGCCGCCGGCCGCAAGGGTGTCGCGTTACAGCGCTACAAAGGTCTTGGCGAGATGAACCCCGATCAGCTTTGGGAGACCACGCTCGATACCAATGCCCGATCGCTGCTGTGCGTCAGCGTCAAGGAAATCGACGAAGCCAACACGATCTTCGACGAGCTGATGGGAGACAAGGTCGAGCCGCGCCGAGAGTTTATCGAAGAACACGCGTTGACGGCGAGCGTCGACGTCTGACGTCGCGGCGCCGCGCGTACGCAAATTTTGCGGAGACTGGCTCGTTCAGCGACCGGATGTGATCGTGCCGCGAGAGGTAAGCACGACCCATTGGCCGTCCTGCCGCTTGATCGTGTCGACGCGGCCGATGCCGGGCAGGACACTGCCGGCGGCTACGTCAAACACCCCGCCATAGCGGCTCTCGACGAGCGCGCGACCGTTCTGAACGTCGTCCACGATCCAATCTTGCAAAATGCGATCCGCAAGCTTCGGTTGATCGGCGGGCTGCGCCGTGCTCGGCAACGAGCCCGTTATGTCGGGTGCGGAGGCTGCGCGCCGATCGATTTGGTCCAGACGGTCGGCGATCTTGGTGTATTGGCCGGCACTGTTGCGAGCCTCGTTCTCGAGGCTGGCTTTGATGGTGCCGATCTGGGCAAGCTCCGCCTTCATCTCCTGTAAGGCCTGGACAGTATTGTCCATGCCGGGCGCTGCGCGTTGCGGAGCGACAAACTGCACCAGCCCCGAACCCGACACTGAACCGACGAACGAACCGAACGCGGCCGCAAAGGCCAGCGTCGCCGCCAGCATTAAAAACCGGTGGGTGTGGGCCCGCGTGGCCGTAGCCGGGGCTTCGTCCGCCGCCTCGCTCTGCGCTTCGTTCAGCGCTTCGTCTTCTTCGCCATCATCCGCGCCCGAAAGTTCCGGCGCGACGACGATCGGCAGGTTCGCCACGGTTGATTGAGCGGCTTTGTTCAAGGGTTTTTCGCCTTCTCCGGCAGTGTGATCGGGACTCTCGGACATTTCGGATCTCCGACGATTGCGGCCGACCATTCGTTAACCACGTTTAAGTTAGCGTTTGGTTACCGCTTTCCACGCCGCCGGACGCGTCCTGGACATTCAATCGGCCAGACCGTTCTCGCGCGCGAGCTGCTTAAGCGAGGCTTCCGGCCGCGCGCCGAGATGCTGGATGATTTCGGCCGCCGCCAGCGCGCCGAGCCGGCCGCAAGTGCGATCGTCGGCGCCGCGCGCGAGACCGTACAGAAATCCGGCCGCGAACAGATCGCCGGCGCCGGTCGTGTCGACGACCCGTTCCACCGGGAATGCCGGCACCGCCTCGATTCCGTCAGGGCTGAGGACGAGGCAGCCCTTCTCGCTGCGCGTTACCGCCGCCGCATCGATGTCGGCCCGCAGCGCCATCAGCGCGCTGTCGAAATCCGCGGTTTGATACAAGCTGCGCAGTTCCGCCTCGTTGGCGAAGATGAGATCGACGGTGCGCGAACGCATCAGCTGCAGGAATTCGTCCCGCCAGCGGTCGACACAAAAAGCATCAGACAACGACAGCGCCACTTTGCGGCCAGTCGCATGCGCGATCGCGGCGGCCCTGAGAAAGGCTTCTTTGGCATGTTCGGGATCCCACAAATAGCCTTCCAGATAAGTGATCGCGCTTGCCGCCACCATATCGTCGTCGATGTCGCGCGGATGCAGATCCTGCGCCGCGCCCAGATAGGTATTCATGGTCCGCTCGCCGTCGGGCGTCACCAGCACATAGCAACGGCCGGTGGAGGGGCCGTCGGAGGCGGGCGGCGTCGTGAACGTCACGCCGGCCGCGCAAATGTCGTGACTGAAAGCCTGACCGAGCCCATCGGCTTTGAGCTTGCCGATGAACGCGGTGCGGCCGCCGAACCCGGCAACGCCCACAATCGTATTGGCCGCCGAACCGCCCGACATCTCGACCGCCGGGCCCATTGCGTCATAGACAGCTTGCGCGCGCGCCTCGTCGATCAGCGACATCCCGCCCTTGCGCATGCCTTGCGCGATCAGAAAGTCATCGTCAGCGCGGGCAAGAACATCGACGATCGCGTTGCCGATGGCAAGGACATCGTAGCGGACGGAAGCGGCGGCTTGCATGGCTGGTCTCAGGCTGAATTCGCGGCGGGCCGCGCACTATAACCGCCGCCTCTTGCACGGCAAGCCGACGACATGGCATGGGGGGCGCTGGCCGACGAATCCGATCGCGGTACATAGGAACGCGCCGTTCGGCCGCGGCTTTGATAGGGTCTTTCGAAATATGGCGTTCAGAGAGCTCATTTTTTCCGGAGTGCAGCCGACCGGCAACCTCCATCTCGGGAATTATCTCGGCGCCATCAAACGCTTCGTCGAATTGCAGAATCGCTTCAATTGCATTTATTGCGTCGTCGACCTGCACGCCATCACCGTCTGGCAGGAGCCGGCCGAGCTGCCGCATGCGATCCGCGAGGTCGCCGCGGCTTTTCTTGCCTGCGGCATCGACCCAAAGAAACACATCGTCTTCAACCAGAGTCAGGTCGCCGAGCACGCCGAGCTTGCCTGGATATTCAATTGCGTGGCGCGGCTGGGCTGGCTCAATCGCATGACGCAGTTCAAGGAGAAAGCCGGCAAAGATCGCGAGAACGCGTCGGTCGGGCTCTACGCCTATCCGACGCTGATGGCCGCCGATATCCTTGTCTATCGCGCGACCCATGTCCCGGTCGGCGAAGACCAGAAACAGCATCTCGAACTGGCCCGCGACGTCGCGCAAAAATTCAACAACGATTTCAGCCGGTCGATTAGAGAAAAAGGTTATGGCGACGCGCTGTTTCCATTGCCGGAACCGCTGATCACCGGGGAAGCGACGCGCGTCATGTCGCTGCGTGACGGTTCAAAAAAAATGTCGAAGTCGGACGCGTCGGATTTTTCCCGTATTAACCTCACCGACGATCTCGACGCCATCGCACAGAAAATCCGCCGCGCCAAAACCGACCCCGAGCCGTTGCCGAGCGACGAAAAGGGCCTGGCCACGCGACCCGAGGCCGACAACCTCGTCGGCATTTACGCGGCGCTCGCCGATACCAACCGGGCTGGCGTGCTGGCGCAATTTGGCAACGCCCAATTCTCGACGTTCAAGTCGGCGCTAACCGATCTTGCCGTCACCAAGCTCGGGCCGATCGGCGCCGAGATGAAGCGGCTTCTTCACGATCCGGTTACGATCGATGCGATCCTGGCCGACGGGGCCGAGCGGGCGCGAAAGCTGGCACAGCAGACCATGAATGCGGTCAAAGACGTGGTCGGCTTCGTGCGCTCGTGACGATGCATGAGCGCCGGCAACGGCGGGATCTCGACTGCGGCGGCAACCTTGAACTTTCAAGGCAATTCGCCACCTATTATGATAGATTGATGCAGATCACGCTGCGCTTTAGCCAGCGAACCGCAACGTGATGGAGGAGACCATGTTCATTCAGACCGAAGCAACGCCGAACCCCGCGACCATGAAGTTCCTGCCCGGCCGGGTCGTGCTCGACCACGGCACGCTCGATCTGCGCGACGCCGCGCAAGCCGGACAGTCCCCGCTCGCCGAACGGCTGTTCGGCATCGCTGGCGTCAGTGGCGTATTTTTCGGCTCCGACTTCATTACCGTCACCAAAAGTTCGGGCGAATGGCAACAGCTCAAGCCGATGATTCTGGGCGCGATCATGGAGCATTTCATGTCCGGCGCGCCGCTTATTGCCGCCGGCAACGCGGCGACGAGCGATGGCGCGGAGTTCTTCGACGCTGCCGATGCCGCGACCGTCGCCACGATCAAGGAACTGATTGAGACGAGGGTGCGGCCCGCGGTCGCCAACGACGGCGGTGACATCACGTTCCGCGGCTTCAAGGACGGCGTGGTTTATCTCAATATGAAGGGCGCCTGTTCCGGCTGCCCGTCATCGACGGCAACGCTGCGCCACGGCATCCAGAATTTGCTGCATCACTTCATTCCTGACGTCACCGAAGTCCGGCCGATGTGACGCGGCGCCATACAGCGCTGGCCTTCCGCCCCGTGTGACTCTCCATGCGTGTGCTCGCCATCGATACCGCGCTCGGGGCCTGCGCGGCTGCCATCCTGGACACGGCCTATGGCGGCATCATCGCGAGCGAGAGTGTGCCGATGATCCGTGGACACGCCGAGGCGCTCATGCCGCTGGTCGCGCGGGTCATGCAACAATCCAACTTGAAATTTCACGATCTCGATCGCGTCGCGGCGACGACCGGACCCGGCAGCTTCACGGGGCTGCGCGTGGGGCTGGCGGCGGCGCGCGGATTCGGAGTTGCGACCGGCTTGCCTGTCGTCGGCGTGTCGACGCTTTCCGTATACGCCGCGCCCTATCTCGTGGCCGACAATCGGTTTCAGGTGGTCGCCGCTATCGATGCGCGGCACCAGCACGTCTACCTGCAAGTGTTCGGCCCGGACGGGCGAACGGTGATCGCGCCGCGGCTTGCGCCGCTAAGCGAGGCGACCCGCGCGGCGTCCGCGGTGCCGTCGGTCCTGGTCGGCTCGGCCGCGCTCGCCGTCACAGACGGTCTCGCCAAATCGTCGCCCGCGCCGCCGACTGTCGATGGGCGCGACGCGCCAGATATTGCCTGGGTCGCCCGGATCGGCGCGGTCACGCCGGAGGCAACATCGCCGCCAAGCCCGCTTTATCTGCGAGCTCCGGACACGCAGCCGCAAAACGCCGCTCAACTGCCGCGCCGATGATGAAATTCATCTCGCGCTTTTTCGCCCGCGGCGCGCCCGGCATTTCGGAAGCCAGGCCCGCCGACGCCGGGGTCATTGCGGCCGTACACGGCCGCTCGTTCCGGCGCGGTTGGGACGAGGACGAAATTC
>DASPWC010000349.1:0-2835 GCA_035622055.1 Xanthobacteraceae bacterium
CGAGAAAGCGCTCGCCGGTGTGGCCCAGCCGCTTGTCATCGACAGCGCGAAAAGGCCGTTCGTCATTCTCGTCGCCGGCGTCAACGGCTCGGGCAAGACGACGACGATCGGCAAGCTTGCCGCGAAACTGCGCGCCGAAGGTCGTTCCATCATGCTCGCGGCCGGCGATACGTTCCGCGCCGCGGCGATCGAACAACTCAAGATCTGGGCGCAGCGCACGGGCGCCGATTTCGTGGCGCGTGAAGCCGGGGCCGATGCCGCCGGCCTTGCTTTCGACGCCGTCGCGGCGGCCAAGGAGCGCGGCATCGACGTTTTGCTTGTCGACACCGCGGGCCGGCTGCAGAACCGCAGCGAACTGATGGATGAATTGCAAAAGATCGTTCGCGTGATCAAGAAGGTCGATGACACCGCGCCTCACGCCGTTCTCCTGGTGCTTGACGCCACTGTCGGCCAGAACGCGTTATCGCAGGTGGAAATATTCAGGAAGGCCGTCGGTGTCACTGGTCTCGCCATGACCAAACTCGACGGCACCGCGCGCGGCGGCATTCTTGTCGCCATCGCTGCGAAGTTCGGCGTGCCGGTCCACTATATCGGCATCGGCGAAGGGGTCGATGATTTGACGCCGTTTTCCGCCCGCGACTTCGCGCGCGCCATCGCCGGGCTCCCTGCGCCGTCGTGAAGCTTCGAACTTGTCAATGCGTGACAGCCCACGCCGCTCGCGTTAGGGTCGCGGCTCGTAACCTTGGTGATCGCTTCGCGCCGTCGATCGTAGCGGCTACTGCCGCTTCCGAACAAATGAGGGTGTCAAGGGCAAGTCCGCTGCGCGGCGCCGAAGGCACCCCTGACACTCTCATTTGTTCGGAAAATAGGGTCGCCGTCGCGATCGACGGCTTTTCCCGAAAGCTTTTGTGATTTTTGACCCAAGACATCCGACTGCCATGACCGAAAAGCCGCAGCTCAATCCGGTGCTCAAACTTGTGCTCGACCTCGGGCCGCTCTTGCTGTTCTTCTTCGCCAATTCGCGCTACGGGATTTTCACCGCCACCGCCACGTTCATGATCGCGGTCCTCGCGGCCTTGATCGCATCGTATGCGATGACGCGGCGATTGCCCATCATGCCGGTGGTCACGGCGATTATCGTGGTGGTGTTCGGCGGACTGACGCTGATCCTGCACGACGCGACCTTTATCAAGGTCAAGCCGACGATCATCTATGCGCTGTTCGGCCTCATATTGATCGGCGGCCTTATGTTCAACAAACCGCTGCTCGGCATCTTGTTCGACTCGTTGTTCCGCCTGACCGAGGAAGGCTGGCGCAAATTGACCTTGCGTTGGGCGCTCTTTTTTCTCGCGCTCGCCGTGCTCAATGAGATCGTTTGGCGCAATGTCTCGACGGATATGTGGGTGGACTTCAAGGTGTTCGTCGTCGTGCCACTGACGTTTATCTTCGGCGCGGTGCAGGTGCCGCTACTTAAAAAATACGCCGTCGAGCCTGCGGAATAGGCCGGGTCCATGATCTCTTCCGAAAACGGTATCCACCGCGGATCGATTCCGGGGCGGGCTTTTTCGGGCATGCTTTAGGACCCTGCCGATACCGCCTTGTCGATCTGCGGTTTGAGGACGGAGTCGAGATTGTCGGGCGTGATGGGGCCGACGAGCTTGAAAGCAATCCGCGCATCGCGGCCGATCACGAACGTCTCCGGCACGCCATAAACGCCCCATTCGATCGCGGCGCGGCCGCTTTCGTCGACGCCGGCCGCGGCGAACGGATTGCCGTAGCGGCCGAGAAAGCGGCGTGCATTGTCGGGATCGTCCTTGTAATTGATGCCGACAAGCCGCAAGCGCGAATCCTGCGCGAGCTGCATCAAGAGCGGCGCTTCGTCGTGGCATGGCACGCACCATGACGCCCACACATTGACGACGGTGACGGCGCCTTTGAATATCGCCGGGTCGAGACCTGGCACGGGCGCGCCGTCGCGCTGCAGCCCAGCCACCGCCGGCAGCATTATTTGCGGCGCCGCACGGCCGATTAGGGCCGAAGGGATGAGCGAAGGATCGCCGGCATTGAGCCGGAACAGAAACAACACAGCCAGCCCTAGAAAGACCGCGAGCGGAAAGAGGACGATGATCCGCCGCGGGCGCGTATCGGCACCGCTATTTGACATGCCGCTCACGCGTCTTCCTTTGCCGCCCGCGTCAGCGTCTCGGCGCGCCCGGAGGCGGAGCGGCGCGAAATGCCCTGCATTTCCAATTTGGCCAGCGTCCGCCGTTGCGCGCGGTAGTCGAGTGTGACCCACGCGATCAGTGCGGCAATGACAACAGCGCCGGCGGCATAAGCCGCCGCGATGAAGTCGATATGCTCGGGTTGCGGCATCATCAGCTTGCTGCGCTTGCCTTCATTAGATGCAGCGTGCGGACCCGCCGCCGCAAAATTTCGTTGCGCATTGCCGCGAGCAGGAGCGTTACGAACAAAAGCGTAAAAGCCACCGTCATGGCGAAGAGCGGAATGAGAATAGTCCGATCGATGGTCGATCCGCCAAGCCGGAACACGGAAGCGCCCTGATGCAGCGTATTCCACCAATCCACGGAGAATTTGATGATCGGCAGGTCGATCGCGCCGACCAGCGTGAGGATTGCGACGGCGCGCGCCGCGCGCGAAGCGTCTTCGACTGTCCGCCAAACCGCGATCACGCCAAGATAAAGCAGGAACAGGAGCAGTTCCGAAGTCAGCCGCGCGTCCCAGACCCAATAGGTTCCCCATTCGGGGCGGCCCCAAAGCGAGCCGGTGATGAGGCAGAGGAGCGTGAAAGCGGCCCCGATTGGGGCAGCTGCCTTC
>DASPWC010000350.1:0-3484 GCA_035622055.1 Xanthobacteraceae bacterium
ATCACGCCGCGGCGGCGCTCGTCGGCGTCGAGCGCAGCAAGCTTCACGCATGCGCCGCGTTCCTTAAATGAATTGGTGACCTGCAAATTTTCATATTTGACGTAGACCTCCGCCCCGGTCAGCGCCGACAGCGGCGGAGCCGCCAGCATCGGCGTGTGCAGCACATGGCCGGCGATGGTCCGTCGGCTCGCCTCAATATCGGCCGGCGTAACCTTCAATCGTTGTTCGCTCATTGCCCCAGCACTATATTACGAAGCTGATCATGACGGATTATGGCCCAAATGCGGGTCCCGGTCGGACCGGCGCGTCATTTGATATCAAGCCGCACGCCTATGATCCTGCGGCAAATCCCGAATTATTCGAAGGCGTACTCGCGCGCCGGATCGTTGCCTTCATCATAGACGTGATCATCATCTCGATACCCCTGATTGCCGCCGCGGCGTTCATTCTGGTGTTCGGTCTTTTCACCTTCGGCCTCGGCTGGGCCCTGTTCTGGTTCCTGTCGCCCGCCTCGGTGGTATGGGCTTTGGCCTACTATGGAATGACGCTGGGCAGCCCGGCCTCGGCCACGATCGGAATGCGCGCCATGGAGATCGAAGTGCGGACATGGTATGGCGCACCTATCTATTTCGTGCTCGGCGCGGTCCATGCCATCGTCTTTTGGGTCAGCGTCAGCGTACTCACTCCCTTTATCCTGCTGGTCGGCTTTTTCAACGCGCGCCGTCGTCTTTTGCATGACATCCTGCTCGGTACGGTTTTGATCAATAATAAGGCCCGGGCCGCCTCGCTGCGGGGCCGAGCGATATATTGACGCCCATTTGCCCCTTTGACGGAGCGGTCCGCTCGGGCGATGGTATCGGCGGTTAGGACTCTCGCCGATCGATTCTGACTGTAGCTCCCGTGACCCAACATTCTCGCGACACGCCGCAGTTCTATCTCACCGCTCCGTCGCCATGCCCTTATCTCGCCGGCAAGGAGGAACGGAAGGTCTTTACCCACTTGGTCGGCGAGCGCGCGGGCGAACTTAACAATATCCTCACCCAAGGCGGCTTCCGGCGCAGCCAATCCATCGCTTACCGGCCGGCCTGCGAAGGCTGCCGCGCGTGCGTCTCGGTTCGCGTCATCGCCAAGGATTTCCGACCCACCCAAAGCATGCGCCGCATTCTGCGGCGCAATGCCGATATTGTCGGGGAAATGCGGGTCGCGGTCCCAACATCGGAGCAATACGCGGTCTTTCGCGGCTATCTCGATTCGCGGCACCGCGACGGCGGCATGGCCGATATGACCGTGCTCGATTACGCCATGATGGTCGAGGACAGTCATATCGAAACCCGCATCATCGAATATCGCCGCCGCGATCCCGGAGCCGAGTCGACTAAAAAGGCGTCGGGAGAGCTTGTCGCCATCGCACTGACGGATGTGCTCGGCGATGGGCTGTCCATGGTCTACTCGTTTTTCGAGCCCGAAGAGGCGCAGCGCTCGCTTGGTACTTTCATGGTCCTCGATCACATTGCGCGGGCCCAGCGCATGGGGCTTGCTTACGTGTATTTGGGTTATTGGGTGCGCGGCTCTCGGAAGATGGATTACAAGAGCCGCTTTCTCCCGCAGGAAAGGCTGATGCCTGATGGTTGGGCCCGCGTCGGCTAGCGCGACCTGTCGCGGTGCATGAAAAGATCATGCTCTAGAAAATCTGGAGGCGGAGTCGATTCAATTTGAAGCGATCGCGGCTCTAGCGCAAATTGCAACGGAGGAATTGATGCGAATTTTGATTGCTGCCGTTATCGCCGGCGCCCTCTGCGCGCTTGGTCTTGCCGCTCTGGCGCAGACGGCGCCGCCACAGAGCGGCGACACGTCCAAAGGCAAAGCGCTCGTCGACGTCAACGGAATGACACTCTATGTCTTCGACCGCGACGCGTCGGGGAAGTCGAGTTGCAACGGGCAGTGCGCGACCAATTGGCCTCCCCTGGTCGCCGATACGGACGCCAAGGCGGCGGGCAGCTTTTCTTTCGTCACGCGGGACGACGGCCGCAAGCAATGGGCCTATAAGGGCAAGCCGCTCTACACCTTTAGCAAGGACAAAAATCCAGGCGATGTCGCCGGTGACGGCGTCAATAACGTTTGGCACGTGGCGGCGCCGTAGGCGATTCATTTTGAAGCGATTGCAGCTTCGCTCAAGGACGCCGCGCGCGTCGCGCGCGCTCTATGGTTCGCAGCCTGCCAGCGTTCGCAACACGTAGAATTGAACCGGTTCCAGGCGTCCTTTCACCGGCGCTTCATGCAGCTGATGCCCGGAAAGCTTCAGGCCGGCGGCGTCGGCAGCCTGACGCGATACGACGACCGCGCAGTCGTATTCCTTGGTCAGGCTTTCCAAGCGCGCACAAGTATTCACGGTGTCGCCGATCGCGGTAATGATTTGCGAGCGCGGCGGCCCCATCGCGCCGACGATCGCGTCGCTGTAGTGAATGCCGATGCCGATCCGCAACGGTTCGCGCAGATCGCCGCGCAAGCGATAATTCAACTGGTCGAGCCGCTCCAGCATTTGCCGCGCGCCACGAACGGCGTCCACCGGTCCCGTCTTCGGATCGGCGGTGTAAAGACCATAAAGCGCCATCAGCCCGTCGCCGGTGAATTGCGAATAATGTCCGCCTGTTTCCGTCAGCGCTCGCGTCATTTCGTAGAAAAATTGGTTCAGAATGAACAGCACATCGTACGGCAGCTTGGCCTCGGCTAAAGTCGTCGACGCGCGCAAGTCGACGAACAAAACGGTGATCGGCCGTTCGCTTCCTTCAAGGCCGCCGCGGATTTCGCCGTCGGCGGCCGTGGCGTCGGCAGTCAGAAGCGGCATCACCGTGAGATCGCTGGTCGGACGAATCTGGCAGGCAAGCCGCATGCCCGGTGTGCCGCCGATACGCGCAAGCGCTTTTGCTTCCAGCCCGGAGGGCGGCGGAAGCCGTTCGAGACCCTTGGTCGCCAGCACGCGGCAGGTGGTGCATCGGGCGCGCCCGCCGCACACCGAGGCGTGGGGGATTCCGTTTGCACGCAGCGTTTCCAGCACCGTGGCGCCGGGGAATACCGGCATGCGGCGCCCGTTGGCGTGGGACAATATCGGCGGCTTGCTGCGGCGGTATCTCCAGTCGCGGACGGCGCGGCCGGCGAACGGCAATAGCGTCAGCCCGATGACAAACCCAAAGCTGATGTCCACCATGCGGTCGGTCGCCGCGACCACCTGGGGCGTAAGGTTGGAATCTTCCAGCGACGTTTTCACGAAGTCTGGGTCGGCGCTCGCCTCGCGCAGAACCTGATTGCCGCCGGTCACATAGCCGGCGAGCGCGAGCGTTGGCAGCAGCAGTCCGTAGGCAAAGAACAGCGGACGCCACGTCGGGTACCAGCGTGTGGTCCGCAGCCAATAATGGATGCCGATGCAGGCGTGGATCCACACCGTGACAAGCGCGATCATTTGCAGGGCGCCGAGCCAGGGCCGTTT
>DASPWC010000351.1:0-5645 GCA_035622055.1 Xanthobacteraceae bacterium
GACGTCGTTGACGGAATAATTCACGGAGGCGAGCGCGCGTACGTCCTTTGGTTTGAGACCGGTTTCGTAGGCGAGCGTCATTTCAGCCGACTTGCTCATGACCAAATGCGTCTCGATCTCGGCCTTGCGCAGCATTTCGAGGAGCCGCACGCCGTAAATCGCACCCGAGGCGCCGGAAATTCCCACAATCAGCCGCGCAGCGTTTTTGGCCATTCCAAGCCCTGTGCCAAGCCTCGTCCCAGGCCCAATGGCAAGCACCGTGCCAGTCGACGCTTCATCCGAAAGTGTTGTGCCATGTGGCGAAGGGGCGTTCCAGTAGGGCAGTTGCGGTAGGGTTATTGCGCAGCAAAGCCGCTGTATTCGACGGCGTCGAACGCGCCGAGCAGGATGTTCACAGTCTGTTTCGGAAAACTCGCCTTGAGGATGCGCTCATAGGCGGCGACGTTGGCGCGCGCGGCGGCTCCCGGCGCGGCTTGGCCGCCGAGCGGTCCCGATCGCGTCAATCCATAGAGGGCTTCCTGTTGCAGGCGTTCGGCTTCGAGCTCGATCGCCTTGATCTTGGTGCGGAATGCTTCCTGCTTTTGCGGTTGAACGAGAGTCGAAGCGCCCTTCAGCTTGCGGCGCGCCTCGCGGATCGGAGCGATCGTCAGGTCGCGCCAGCCGCGAACGGTTTCGTCGAGCCGCTTCACGTCGGCGGCTGATAGTCGCCGCCCGCCGGCGGCGAGCCAGAACAAAAACAGGAGGAGATTGACGTCGACGCCGCACTCGTCCTGCAAGGCGATGCAGGCGTCGGAGACTTCGGCTTGCCGGTAGAAATGCAGCGAAAATCTCCAGAATGGAGTTTCGGTTGCGGTGCTTGTCGATGGTTCAGTCATGGCGACGGCAGCTATCGGCCCGATGGCAAGCTCGGCGGCGAATCCGCAATCCAAATACGCCATTTTGATGCCGAGCTCCGCGATTTCTGGGCAGGCGGCGTCCATTTCGCGCAACACGACGCGCCCGCGTCAATAGCGGATCACCGCGGGCGCCACAATATCTGCTGCGGCGGTTAGCGCGTCAAAAATGATTCCAGCTGGGCTGTGAAATGGCCGGGATTTTCCAAGGGCGCCATATGGCCGGAATCGTCGATCCATCTCAGTTCAGCGTTCGGGATGGTCTCTGCGAGGAGATGCGCCGACACGCGGCAGACATTGTCATGGCGTCCGGCCATGACCAAAGTCGGCACTTGCAGCGCGCGTAGCATGCTTGTCATGCGGAAAAGGCTTTTCCGCTTCGCCAGGATTTCCGTGAGGATGTGGCGCAGGGCGATCGGCGGCGTGGCCCGGATCAGACCCGCCATATATTCGCGGCTGCGCTTGTTGCGTCCCGCGTAGCGCTTCAATAATTCGCTGCGCAGCATGTCGGAGACGAGTTCGTCGATGTCGCCCCGGTCGATGAGCGCGGTCCAGCGTTGCGCCAGCCATTGCGACCTCCACATATCGTCGGCGCCGGCGCCGACATCGGCGAGCACAAGGCGCGACACGCGATGCGGCGCGCTTACCGCCAGGCCGAGGGCCGGACCGCCGCCTAGCGAAAATCCGACGATCGTCGCGCGCGCGATGCCGAGCGCATCGAGCAGACCGGCGAGATCGCGGACCAGATGCGAAGGCGAGTAGTCCTTCGGCTCGGGCGGCGCATCCGTCAGTCCGTGGCCGCGCTGGTCGTAGGCGATGACGCGGAATCGGCCGCGCAAGCCGCGCATTTGGTGAAACCATATGCGCTTGCCGCAGGCGAGGCCGTGGATGAGAACGACCGGCTCGCCCGCGCCCACATCGTCGAACGAGATCGCAAGATCGCCGACCTGGATTTTGCGCATTTTCTCTTGGCATAAAGCAAAATGATTTTAGGTTGAATCGGCATTTTGCTTTAGTTTGTTGTTTGGGATGATCCTTTCCGAAGACCGGTGTCGATTCGGGGGCCGCCTTTTGGGGTCATGCACTAGACGCCGGGCGGCGGCGACGCGCTTTTTGTTGCAATACCTTGAGCGCGCTCCTCGACGCATCGCGACAGATCGGCGAAATTCCGGTGAACTTGTGCGAGCGCGAAACCAAGGGCGAACAAGCGCTCGACTTCGCCGCTCGAAAGGGCGCGGGTGAGGCCCTCGTTGCGAAGCGAGGTCACCGCGGAGTCATAGTCCTGCAGCGACGCCTCGACCGGCTGGAGCGCGGGAGGATGGCTGCGCTGGATGAGTGCGGTTGCGCTATCGCGCAGAAATTTGCTTGCATCCGCGCCGACGCGGCCGAGCGGAGTGCCGAGCCGCTGCGCAATGACGTCGGGAAACGGCATGACGGCGCGGCCGATCATGACCAAGTCGTGCCGCAGGCGCAGCACCGTCCGTGAAAGCGACGCCGGATCCGGTTCGGTGGCGAGTGCCACAAGACGTTCGCGTCTTGCCTCCGCCGCGATCTCTTGGAAGGCCGTGACCGACTGGCCCAGGTCGTCCTGCATGCGCCGATTTTCGCTTGCGTCGAGCTGGTGTATGAACCCGGCCAGCAGATCTGAAAGGACTCTGGCCATCTGGTCGAGAATTCGCGCCGCCGCCTCCGCGCCTAGGTTGTGAGCACGTACCGAGAACACCAGGAGCGATACCGCTATCGCGATTGCGCCGCCGAGCGCTACCTCCAAACAGCGCGTGAGCGCCGACTCGATCGGGCTTTCGCCGAGCTGCCCGGAAAGCAGCAGCACGAGCACCGCCGAGAATGGCGCAACGCGAAAATTCGGATTCATCGCCGCCGCAAACGCCAGCGGCGCGATTGTGAGGGCGAGAACGCCGGCCTGCGCGGTCGCGGTTCCGTGAGGAATGAGAAGGCCGACCGCGGCGGCGTAGACGGCTCCGCCGAGGGTCCCGACGATATATTCGATGGTTGCGCGAAGCGATCCGCCGACGCTCATTTGGGTGACGACGACGGCCGTGAGGACGACCCACAGCCCTTGCAATGGCAACGCCAGGCTCTGAGCGACTAACAGCGCCAACAAGCCAGCGGCGGTCATGCGCACCGAGAAGCGCAATTGGGGCCGGTAGGCGGCGACGGTGTCGCGAAGGCGGACCCAAAAAGTCGTGTTATCCATGCCGGTGTGATCTCACGGTCGCATCGTCCACGCGTGAAGGATCATAACAACGCGAAGCGGTCGGTGGGAACGATCTCGGTCAGCGGCATCGTCCGCGTCTGAGCAAACCCGATGGGCGCGGATGTAGCGCGCACGGCTCGGCGCTTCTTTCCGCCCGGTCCATCGGGGAACGCGCGCTTCTTATTTTTGCCGTGGCGCGAGGATAGCCCAGCCGACATGTACGGTGCCGACACTGCGGCGCATCGGAAGTTCGAACGGCTCTCCCACTTGCGCGCCTGGAGCAACTGCCGCGAGTTGCGGGGGCAAAGTTTTGGCGTCGCTCTCGGTCCATACCAGCATCGCGCCTTTGGCGTGCATGTCGTTCATGTCGATCCAAGGTGCGCGCCGCGGCCTGCCGTCGATCAGCACGTGGGGCTGGTCCGCGGAGTAATGCGCGAGGTTTCCGCCGACCCACATCGAGCCGACGACATAGCGCAGTTTCTCGCCGGTCGCGGCGTGAAAGCGTTGCGTCAAAGCGGCCGCGATCGTGTCGCCCGGATAAAATACCGCGCGGTAGCGGTGATCGATCAGAGGCAATAGGGAATAATTGACGATGAAAGCCATCGCCAGCGCGACGAAGACGAAGGCCCATGCGGCGACAACCCGGTTCACGCGCTCGGCGTTCAATTCGGGAGCGGCGACCATGACGATCCAAAGTCCGAGAAAGAGCCAAAGCGGGTAACCCCACATGGCGACCGCGCCACGCCCGGTGACCGCCGACAGCACGATCGCGCTGATGCCCGGACCGAACGCGATCAGGCTCACGATACGGCGGTCGAAAGCGTCGGCGGCGGCCGGTTCGCGCGCCGTGGGCCGCGGGATCAGAAGCGCGGCCGCGATAAAGAACGAAGGGATCGCAAAGAAGATCTGACTGCCGGCAAAAATTGCCGGATGCACAATGTGATCGAACCAGCCGCGTATTACTGAAGCGCGCGCCTCCCCGTAGGCGAAGGTCGAAAAATCATGCTGGAAAAGCCACACAAGGTTTGGCGCGATCATGACGGCCGCGACGGCCAGCGCGAGATACGGTCCCGGCGTCGCCAGGGCGCGTCGCGCGTCGCGATCGAACAGCAGGAAGAGCGCGTATGGCGCTATAAGGAGCGCCACGAAGTATTTTGCCCACAACGCTCCGCCGACGGCGAAGCCGAGCAGCAGCCAGTCCTTCAAGAGTTGCCGTTTGAGCGCCGCGTGAAACGCGTAGCCGGCCAGCGCCCAGAACGGCAGCTGTACGACATCGTGATTGAACTTCACCGCCGTGTATTGGAAGTAATGCATGCCGTCGATGATCAGCACGGCAAGCAGCGCTCCGGCGGCGCCGACCAGTGGCCGTGCCGTAGCAAAGACGAGCGCGAAAGTAACGACGAGCACCAACTGCGCCGTGGCGTAGTAGGCCGCATCGACGCCAAATGCGCGGTACATGATCTCGACCAGCCACCACGGCAGCGGCGGCAGCTTGTCGGAGCCGAGTTGCCATTCTCGGCCATAGGTGAGGGCTTCGATGAGATCGAGCGGCAGGTTGGCGTACAGCAGCGCCGGCAGCGCGGTCCAAACAGAGAAGTGGAGTGCGAGGAACGCGCCAAATGCGGCCTGCGGCCGGCGCTCGATCCAGGCCACCGATCCAAATATTCCTTTGGACGCTGTCGCGAGGACCGAATTGCCCGCCGACTTTGACGTCGACCCGGCGCTTTCAACCGAAGACATTAAGAACGGCCTTGTCGGGACGGCGGCGCGCCGGCGCTCAACGAGCCGGGTGTGATTTCTTCAGGTTGAGGAACTTGCTTTCTGCGCCGGATCAGCCACCACACTCCGGCCATGTCGAGAATGCCGACCCATAGCCGATTCCACATGCCGTAATTCGAGGTGCCGATGCTTCGCGGCCGATCGACAACATCGACATAGCCGATATCGAATCCCTCGCGGCGCACCAGCGCAGGCAGAAAACAGTGAATCCCATCGAAATACGGCAGCGACTGGAATATGTCGCGGCGAAACGCTTTCATTCCACATCCCGTATCGCGCGTGCCGTCCTTGAGCACGGCGCTCCGGACGCTATTGGCGATTCGCGACTGCAGCTTCTTGTAAAGGGTCGCTTTGCGGCCGACTCGCTGGGCAGCCGCTAAACCGATGCGCGGCGTGCTTTCAAGCGCCGCGATCATCTGCGGAATATAAGCCGGATCGTTCTGGCGGTCGCCGTCGAGCGTCACGATGATTGGCGCGCGCGCCATGGCGACCCCAGTGCGCACCGCCGCCGATTGACCAAAAGACTTGTCGTGACGGATTTGGCGCAAGCACGGCCACTTCGCCATCAAGTCTAGCAATTCCGCTTCCGTCGCGTCTTCGGAGCCATCGTTGACGTAAACGATTTCGAAGCGGCGGCCTTGCAAAGCGGCGGCAATCTCGGCGACAAGCGGCGCAATGTTGCCGGCTTCGTTCTTCACCGGCACCACCACCGATACCGCCGGTGCGGGCTGCCCTTTACCCTGCGAAGTGTTGGGTGC
>DASPWC010000352.1:0-2413 GCA_035622055.1 Xanthobacteraceae bacterium
GATCGGGCGCCGTGGCGGCGAGGATCTCGCATTGATCTATCTGCAGCTTGCGCTTTATCTCGAGCCGTCGCATCCGATGGCGCTGCTTTCTCTGGGCGATCTCTACGAGGATCTGAAAAAGCCGGACCTCGCGATCAAGGCGTATGAGCGAATTCCGGCAAATTCCGTGCTCGCGCGCAACGCTCAGATTCAGATGGCCATCGATCTCGATGCGCTCGACCGGGCGGACGAGGCCAAGAAGATTCTTACTAACGTCGTTGCCGAACATCCCAAGGACGCCGAAGCGATTATCGAGCTCGGCAATATTCAGCGCGCGCGCAAGGATTTCGCCGACTGCGCTGACACCTACGGCAAGGCGATCGACACGGTGCCGAATCCGGAGAAGGCGAACTGGGTCATGTTCTACTTCCGCGGCATTTGTTACGAGCGTTCCCATCAATGGCCGGCCGCCGAGGCGGACATGAAAAAGGCGCTCAGCCTTTATCCTGATCAGCCGCTCGTGCTCAATTACCTCGGCTATTCCTGGGTCGACCAGGGCGTCCATCTGGACGAAGGCATGGACATGATCCGTCGCGCGGTCGAGCAGCGGCCCGACGACGGCTATATCGTCGACTCGCTGGGCTGGGCCAATTACCGCACCGGCAATTACGACGAGGCCGTTAAAAACCTTGAACGCGCCGTGGAGCTCAAGCCCGAAGATCCGACGATCAACGATCACCTTGGCGACGCCTATTGGCGGGTGGGACGCACCTTGGAAGCGCATTTCCAGTGGTCGCATGCCAAGGACCTCAATCCGGAACCAGAAGACCTTCCGAAGATCGAAGCCAAGCTGAAAGACGGATTGCCGTCCGACACGTCCTCCGCTGCGGCGGCTGATAAGGCCGGCTCCGCGGCCGATGCCGACAAGTCGAAAAAATCCGGCGACGGCGGCTGAGGAGCGTTTGACTGCCGAAATCGCCGAGCCGGCGCCGGCCAAGGTCAACCTGACGCTGCGAGTGCTCGGCCGCCGCGCCGACGGTTATCATGAAATCGAAAGCCTGGTGGCGTTCGCCGAATTGGGCGACAGGCTTTCCTTCGCGCCGGCTAGCAAGCTTGCGCTTGCCGTAACCGGGCTTGGCGCGGGGCATACTGGAGAAGATGCCGACAATCTCGTGCTCAAGGCAGCGCGCGCGCTCGCCGCGCGTATACCCGGCGCCGCCTTGGGTGCGTTCCGTCTGCAAAAGAACCTTCCGGTCGCGGCGGGGCTCGGTGGCGGGTCAGCCGATGCGGCTGCCGCTCTTCGGCTGCTGGCGCGCGCCAACGAGCTTTCGGCCGCCGACCCGCGTCTTTACGAAGCGGCCCGTGCGACCGGCGCCGACGTGCCTGTCTGTCTCGACCCGCGCCCGCGGCTGATGCGCGGCATCGGGGAAATTCTTTCCGAGCCCCTCGCGTTGCCGCGCTTTGCCGCGCTCCTGGTCAATCCCGGCGTTGCATTGGCGACTAAACTGGTCTTCTCGGCCTGGAAACCACCGGCGGATTCCGCGCCGCCATTTGATGTTACCGCGATGGCAAAAATGCAGAGCGAGGACGAAGTTCTGCGCTACCTTGCGAGCCATGCCAACGATCTGGAGGCTCCCGCTATCGCGTGCGCTCCGATAATTGCCGAAGTCCTTGCGGCATTGGGCGCTCTCAAGGGATGCCGCCTTGCCCGCATGTCCGGCTCGGGCGCGACGTGCTTTGCGCTTTTTTCATCCGTTGCCGAACGGGAAGCGGCGGCAAAGGTGCTGCGCGCCAAATTTCAAAACTGGTGGATAAGCGAAACCTGGTTGGCCTAGGCGCATGATCCGGAAAAGGCCGGGTTCAGGTCAAAGCTATTGCGGTCTAATGAGAGCGGGCGATGCAAAAGTCGACCGTCTCCGCAAGAGCGGCTTTCATTTTTGAATCTGGAAACAACGCAAGCGCGTCGCGGGCGATCGCGCCGTAGTGGTGGGCGCGGCCGATAGTGTCCTCGAGCGTGCGATGCTTGATCATAAGGCCAATGGCGTGGTCGAGATCGGCATCGGTGGTTTCACCCCGCTCCAGCGTGCGCCGCCAAAATTCACGTTCAGCGTCGCTGCCGCGGCGGAAGGCCAATACGACCGGCAAGGTAATCTTGCCTTCGCGGAAATCGTCGCCGATATTCTTGCCCAGCCGCGAGGAGGCGCCGCCGTAGTCGAGTGCATCGTCGACGAGCTGGAAGGTGATTCCCAGATTCATTCCGAACGATCTGCTGGCGGCCTGCTCGGCCTTCTGACGTCCGGAAAGTGCCGGACCGACTTCGCAGGCCGCGGCAAACAGTTCAGCGGTCTTGGCGCGGATCACGGCAATGTATTCGTCTTCGGTCGTCGCCGTGTTCTTGGCGGCGGCGAGCTGCATCACTTCGCCTTCCGCGATG
>DASPWC010000353.1:0-12857 GCA_035622055.1 Xanthobacteraceae bacterium
GCGGAAACGCCGAGGTAAGGACCGGCCCAGCTAAATGCATAATAGGGTGCGGGGGCGGTGTAGTAAGGCCGACCCAGGTCCGCAGCATCCGCCGGTTCGGGCGCCGCAAGCGTCAGGACCGAACCAAATACGGCCGCGCCAAAACGAGCTGAGCCGAGAAGCGTGCTACGGAACATTCTCAAACGGTGGCCTCGCGACTCAAGAAACGCGGGATGAATGGCTCAGCCTTCGGTACGAAACCCTCAGCGGCGTCAAAGAAAGCGTCTCAAATCCGCTGGCCCCGGTCGCTGAAATTTATCGCGAGGTTTAAGTTAAGCAGTACTGAATAGGTAAGCTTTCCAAGTTGATATCGTTAAAAGAATCTATATCTCCAATCCGCCGGTACGGGCGGCGGCGAAAGCCGCACATGCAAGAACTATGAGCAATATTCCAAAACCAGAGATCGCGCCGGAAGCGGAAGCCGCCGAAGAAGACGAAGAACAATCGCTGCCGTTGCCCGACGAGTCGGAGACGCCAAAGCTTCGCTTTGACGAAGAACAGGGTTCGCTCGCCGCCGGCCGCGCAGCGATCCTGCACTTTGCCAAGCTCGCGCCGTCGCGTCCCGGCGTCTATCGCATGATCGACGCGCGCGGCGACGTTCTTTACGTCGGCAAGGCGAAGAACGTCAGGAAGCGCGTCCAGGCTTACGCGCGTCCGGCTGGACTCGATACGCGCATCGAGCGGATGATCGCGGCCACCCGTACGCTCGAATTTGTCGTCACCCGCACCGAAACTGAAGCGCTGCTGCTCGAGGCCAATCTGATCAAGCGGCTGCGCCCGCGCTTTAATGTGGTGCTGCGCGACGACAAATCGTTTCCCTACATTCTCATCACGTCCGACCATTGGGCGCCGCAAATACTCAAGCATCGCGGCGCGCGCGCGCGGCTGGGGCGTTATTACGGTCCGTTTGCTTCGGTCTGGGCGGTCAACCGCACCGTCAATGCGCTGCAGCGCGCGTTCCTGCTGCGCTCATGCAGCGATCCGTTCTTCGAGAGCCGGACACGACCTTGCCTTCTGTATCAGATCAAGCGCTGCTCCGCGCCCTGCATGAAGGGGATCGATTTTCGCGAATATTCCGCGCTGGTTCGCGAGGCGAACGAATTTCTGTCGGGCCGCAGCAAAAAGGTCAAAGACGAGCTTGCCGCGGAAATGGAAAGAGCCTCCGCGGAGCTCGATTTCGAGCGCGCGGCGATCTATCGCGATCGCCTTGCCGCGCTATCGGCGATCCAATCGCATCAAGGAGTCAATCCGCGCGGCGTCGAAGACGCCGACGTTTTTGCCGTGCATCAGCAAGGCGGATTTTCCTGCGTGGAAGTGTTCTTCTTTCGCACCGGCCAAAATTGGGGCAATCGCGCCTATTTTCCCAAAGCCGACCGGTCGCTCTCGGCCGGCGAGGTTCTCTCCGCCTTTCTTGCGCAGTTTTATGACGACAAGCCGCCGCCGCGCTTGATCCTGATTTCGCACGGTATTGCCGATGGCGAACTCTTGGCGGAAGCGCTGTGCACGAAAATCGGTCACAAAATCGAAATAGCCGTGCCGCAGCGCGGAGAAAAAAAAGATCTGGTCGAACACGCGTTGGCCAATGCCCGGGAAGCGCTTGGGCGCAAACTCGCCGAAACCACGTCGCAGGAAAAACTGTTACGCCAGCTTGCCGATACTTTCGGCTTGCCGCGCGCGCCGCGCCGTATCGAGGTTTACGACAACAGCCATATCCAAGGCTCAAGCGCGGTGGGCGCCATGATCGTCGCCGGAGCCGAAGGTTTCCGTAAAGGCCAATACCGCAAATTCAATATTCGCTCCGCTGATCTCGCACCGGGCGACGATTTCGGGATGATGCGCGAGGTCTTGACGCGCCGATTCAAGCGGCTGCTTGCCGAAACGCCGGACGGAGAAAATCAAAGCGACAACAATGTTGCTGCTTTCCCCCTCGCGGTGGAGGCCGCTCCGGCGATGCCGAATCGGGAAGGGGAGGCTGCTTCGAACGCAACTCCTCAAGGGGAAAGTGAACAACTTGCGGATGTGATCGAGACGGACGAGAAACCGTGGCCGGACCTCCTCTTGATCGATGGCGGTCAGGGCCAACTGACGACCGCGCTGGACGTGCTGAAAGGCTTCGGCGTGAAGGTTCCCATCGTGGCCATTGCCAAGGGACCCGAACGCGACGCCGGCCGGGAAACGTTCTTTGTGCCGGGCCGCGAATCGTTCAAGCTGCCGCCGCGCGATCCGGTCCTGTACTTTGTCGAGCGGCTGCGCGACGAGGCGCATCGCTTTGCCGTTGGTTCGCACCGGGCGC
This sequence comes from Xanthobacteraceae bacterium, assembly GCA_035622055.1. Lineage (GTDB taxonomy): Bacteria > Pseudomonadota > Alphaproteobacteria > Rhizobiales > Xanthobacteraceae > BOG-931. The sequence continues at coordinate 2,333 of DASPWC010000353.1, forward strand.
GCCGTAAGCGCGATCTGCGGGAGGCTGGCCTGCAGGAGATCGAAGGCATTGGGCCGACCCGCAAGCGCGCTTTGCTCCTGCATTTCGGTACGCTCAAAGCGATTGAGCGCGCGTCTTTGACGGATTTGATGCAGGTAGACGGAATAAGCGCCGAAACTGCGCGGCGCGTCTACGCGTTCTTCCACGAGGGGGCGGCTTAATCTGAGCTGGAACAGGTCATCCCCAGCTACGCAAATGTGACGCCGGATGGTCTGTCAGTTATCGCGCGGCGGCATTATGGTGGCGCCATGAATTCGACGACGACCAGCACACCGGGGCAAGCGCCGGTCCGGCTGCGGGCCAACCCGCTGGCGCTGCCCAACATCCTGACTTACGGCCGTATCGTCGCGGTGCCGCTCGTCGTCGGCTGCCTGTTTTGGCAGAACATCCTGCATGGCGGATTGTGGCTTCGTTGGCTCGCGCTCGCGATCTTTATCGGCGCCGGAGTTTCGGATTTCCTCGACGGCTATATCGCGCGAATGTGGGCGCAGCAATCCTCACTTGGCCGCATGCTCGATCCGATTGCGGACAAGCTCCTGGTTGCCTCCTGCCTGCTGATGCTCGGAGCCGAAAAGACGATCCACGGCTGGTCTCTATTGGCGGCAATCGTCATTCTTTGCCGTGAGATTCTGGTTTCCGGCTTGCGCGAATACCTCGCCGAGCTACGGGTCAGCGTACCGGTGACCCGCCTCGCCAAATGGAAAACTACGGTGCAACTCGTTGCCGTCGGCTTTTTGATCTGCGGCGAGGCGGGCGACGCGATCGTGCCGGTTGTTACCGAAACCGGCATAGCGTTGTTGTGGCTCTCCGCATTGCTGACGCTCTATACCGGCTGGGACTATCTGCACGCGGGGCTGCATCACTTGACGCGGGAGGACGCGTGAAGGTTCGTTATTTTGCGTGGGTTCGTGAGCGCGTCGGCAAAGCGGAAGAAGAGATCGATCCTCCCTCCGGTGTAGCGACAGTCGGTGAGTTGATAACTTGGCTGGCGCGACGCGGCGAAGGCTATGCTTACGCCTTCGAAAATCCGAAAGTGATCCGCAGCGCCATCGACAAAAAACATGTAAACTCCGATGCCCGCATCGAGCGCGCGACCGAAATCGCATTTTTCCCGCCGATGACCGGCGGATAGCCGAGATGACCGCGACCATCCGTCTGCAACGTGAACCGTTCGACGCCGCCACTGAAGTTGCGGCTATGACTCGCGGCCGCACCGATATCGGCGCCGTCGTTACTTTCACCGGCATCTGCCGGGCCGACGAGAACGGCGCGCCGATTGCGGCGCTTTATCTCGAACATTATCCGGAAATGGCGGAAGCCGAGATCGCCCGCCACGTCGATGCGGCGCGGGCGCGCTGGCCGCTGCTGAGCGTTACGGTCGTCCACCGCTACGGCCGCATCAAGCCCGGCGAAGACATCGTAATGGTGGTCACGGCGTCGAGCCACCGCGAAGCGGCGTTCGCGGCGGCCGAATTTTTGATGGATTATTTGAAAACCTGCGCGCCGTTTTGGAAACAGGTGGAGCGAATAGGCGGCAAGACAGGTGACAAGACAGACGACAAGTTCTGGGTCGAAGCCAAGGCGGCGGACCACAGCGCCACCGAGCGCTGGTCGGCTTCGTGAGTCACGTCCGAATGTCCATCAAAGGCCTGATCTTCGACGCTTACGGCACGCTCTACGACGTCCAATCGGTGCAAGCAAAGACCGAAGAACTTTGTCCGGGCAAAGGCGATCTCATCACGCAGCTCTGGCGGCTCAGGCAGCTTGAATATTCCTGGCTGCAGACTTCGTTGCAGGACTATCGAGATTTCGAATTCATTACACGGGCCTCGCTCGACTTTGCGCTGCGTGCCGCCGGCATAGAGCCGAACGAAGGCATCGCCGCTCCGCTACTGGAGAAATATCTCGATCTTGATCCTTATCCGGAAGCCAAGGAGGCGCTCGGACAATTGAAGCGTCGTGGCGGATACAGGCTCGCTATCCTGTCAAACGGCAGCGCTTCCATGCTGGCCGCATTGGTGAAAAATTCCGGATTGGACGCTTTTCTCGATGCGACCATCAGCGTCGCTGGTGCGCGGAGGTTCAAACCGCATCCGGATTGCTACGCTCTCGTGGAGAAGACGCTTGGGCTTAAGAAAGACGACGTGCTGTTCGTGTCGTCCAATAGCTTCGACGTCACCGGCGCCAAGCATTTCGGTTTCAAGGTCGCCTGGATCAGGCGCGGCGGCGGGGCAGGCGGGTCCCCGGGCCCGGTGGGGCCCGCGCAAATTTACCGCATGCTGCGCGGCAATGCCGAAACGCTCGGCTATTCGCCGGACCATACGGTGTCCTCGTTGACCGATCTGGCCGGCCTTTTGTGATGCAACCCCGTTACGCCGCCGCGGCCTTCGGCTGCACTTCGGCGGTGTAGTCGTTCATCAAAGTTTGCGTGATGCGGCCAGTCGTGAACTTCCAGTCGGCAATCTCGGCGACGGCAGTCACCTCGGCCGCGGTGCCGGTAATGAAACATTCGGAGAAGGTGGAAAGCTCCTCCGGCATAATGCGCCGCTCGATCACTTCGATATTGCGCCGGCGCGCGAGCTGCATCGCGGTGGCGCGCGTGATGCCGGCGAGGAAGCAGTCCGCGATAGGGGTGTGGATTTTGCCGTCCTTGACGAAGAAAATGTTGGCGCCGGTACATTCGGCGACGCGGCCCTGCCAATCGAGCATCATCGCGTCGGCGTAGCCGCGCTGCTCGGCGCGATGCTTGGAAATCGTGCAGATCATGTAAAGGCCCGCGGCCTTGGCAAGGCAGGGCGCGGTTTTCGGATCGGGCCGGCGATACTCGGCAAGGTCGAGCCTTAGTCCCTTCAGCCGCTGGTCGGGATGGAAATAGCTCGGCCATTCCCAGGTGGCGACGGCGAGATGAATCTTGTTGTTTTGCGCCGACACGCCGAGCGCCTCGGAACCGCGCCAAGCGACCGGGCGCACGTAGGCGTCTTTCTGCTTGTTCTTGTCGAGGACAAGCTGTTTGGCGGTGTCGATGTCGGCGACCGAGTAGGGGATCTCGAAATCGAGCACGCGCGCTGAATTTTTTAGCCGCTCAGAATGCTCGGTGCTTTTGAAGATTTTACCGCCATAGGCGCGCTCGCCCTCGAACACGCAGCTTCCATAGTGCAGGCCATGCGTGAGCACACTGATCTTGCAGTCGGCGGTCGGGATAAGTTTGCCGTCGAACCAGATCACGTCGGGACGTTGGTCGAATGGCACCGCCATCGCATTGCCTCCCTGGCATTCACCCAATACGCGCTGTTGTCGCGGCTGGGGTTTTGCACCGATACTGCAGACCCGCTATGGTCTGCGCCGCTCCACAAGACGCGTCATGAGCGAGGCTTTGGCGCCTCGCGCAGTGTCCGCAAAGCCAATCGTCCGGAGCGGCCCGGTGCGCAACGATATCGCGCTTGTAACTTAACAACCAAGAAAAATTATGTCAACATAGCTGACCTAATGGCAGATATCAGCATTGTAACGAAGTCACGTCCCGCGACAGCGCCGGTCGAAAGACCATCGCCGGCGCACGAGCCGTATTTCGACCTTATCGAGCTTTTGTTCTTCGCCTATCGCGATTTTGTCGGCGATCCGGATGAAGTTCTGGCGAAGCTCGGTTTCGGCCGAGCGCATCATCGCGTCCTGCATTTCGTTAATCGCAATCCCGGAATGAAAGTGGCCGAGTTGCTCGACGTATTGAAGATCACCAAACAATCGCTGGGCCGCGTACTCAAGCAGCTCGTCGACGAAGGCTACGTTGTGCAAAAGGAGGGCGCCAATGATCGCCGCCAGCGGCTCCTCTATGTGAGTCCGGCCGGCGAGGCGCTCGCTTTCAAGCTCGCGGGGTTGCAGACAACGCGGATCGCGCGCGTGCTGGACGAACTCGAGCCCGGCGCGCGTGACGCCGCCCGCCGTTTTCTTGCCGGTATGATCGACGCCGAGGATCGTGAGCATGTGCTGCGCCTGATCGCGCGCTCAGATGCCATGGCCGACGGTTTGCGTCGAAACGGCGGTCCGAAGCGCGGCCCGTGAGGCGGCCAAGCGATGATCATTCAATGACGACTTTGCCATGACGCTACCCGCCAACCCGCTGCAAGGAGTTTCGCAAAATTCATTGCCGGACGCGGCGAAAAATCCTGCCGATGACGCTCCGCATCTGTTGGTCGTTGACGATGACCGCCGGATCCGCGCGCTGCTGTCACGTTTTTTGCTCGCCGAAGGCTATCGCGTCTCGACCGCCGAGACGGCGCAGGAGGCTCGCGCCAAGCTCGAAGGCCTCAAATTCGACCTTCTCATTCTCGACGTGATGATGCCCGGCGAGAACGGATTCGATTTGGCCCGTACCATCCGCGCCGGCTCGGCCGTGCCGATTTTGATGCTCACCGCCCGCGACGAGAAGCAAAGCCGGATCATGGGGCTGGAAATTGGAGCCGACGATTATCTGGCCAAGCCCTTCGAGCCGCGCGAGCTGTCGCTGCGCATCGCGAACATTCTCAAGCGCGTGCGGCCGCCAAGCGCAGCGCCGGCGGAGTCGGTACGATTCGGCCCGTTCGTATTTCATCTGGCGCGCGGCGAATTGCGGCGCGGCGAAGAGGTGATCCGACTTACCGATCGCGAGCGCGAAATGCTGCGGATTTTGACGACGAGCGTCGGCGAGACCGTGCCGCGGCAAGCACTCGCCGGCAACGGCGGGGCCGTCAGCGAGCGTACCGTCGATGTACAAATCAATCGGCTGCGGCGCAAGATCGAACGCGATCCGGCCAACCCGCTGATCGTTCAAACCGTGCGTGGCATTGGCTACCGCCTGGTTGCGATGACGTGAGCCAACGATGACCAGCCTCGACGACGGCATCGGACGATTGCGCAACGCCGCTGGGCAGCTGGTCGCCGCCGCAAATACGGTGACGGCCGTTGCCGCGGCAGTTGCGGCTCCGATCACCGGTCCCTGGGGCCGCATCAGCCGTTGGGTAAAATCGGCGATGCCCAAGGGGCTTTATGCCCGCTCGCTCTTGATCATCATCGTGCCGATGGTCGTGCTGCAATCGGTGGTCGCGCTTTTGTTCCTGGAGCGGCATTGGAATCTGGTCACGAATTATCTGTCGTCGGCGGTCACCCAGGAGATCGCGACTCTCATCGACGTCTATAAAACCTTCCCCCAGGACCCCGACCACGCGCAGCTTCGGCGCATCGCCCAGGATAAGCTTGGCTTGGTGGTGGATTTCCTTCCGGGAAGCCAATTGCCGCCGCCCGGACCGAAGCCGTTCTTCTCGCAGCTCGACGGCGCTCTGTCGGATCAGATTCGCAAGCAGATCGGGCTGCCGTTCTGGATCGATACCGTCGGCCGTTCCAACATCGTGGAAATTCGCGTCAAGCTCGACGACGCGGTCATGCGCGTCTTTGCCCGCCGCGCCGATGTCTACGATCCGAATTCCTGGATTTTCTTGCTCTGGATGGTCGCAACCTCGCTGGTCGTGCTTGCCATCGCTATCGCCTTCCTGCGTAATCAAATTCGCCCGATTGTTGGGCTCGCAGACGCCGCCGAAGCCTTCGGCAAAGGCCGCGAAGCGCCGAATTTCCGGCCGCGCGGCGCCCGCGAGGTCCGGCGCGCCGCCGCCGCCTTCCTGGAAATGAAAACCCGTATCGAACGCGCCATCGAGCAGCGCACCACGATGCTCGCAGGCGTGTCGCATGACCTGCGGACCATCTTGACGCGCTTCAAGCTCGAATTGGCTTTGCTCGGCGATAGCGCCGAAATCGACGCCATCAAAAAAGACATCGATGAGATGGCGGGGATGCTCGAGGCTTATCTCGCCTTCGCGCGCGGTGACATGGGCGAACAATCGGCGGCGACCGACATCGGAGCCCTTTTGGAGGATCTTAAAACCGACACCGAACGCCACGGCCATCGGGCCAGCGTCAACTTCCACGGTCAACCGAACGTCACGGTCCGGCCGGCGGCATTCAAGCGCTGCCTCGCCAATCTCGTCGGCAATGCGTCGCGCTTTGCGTCGACCGTCGCGATCACCGGTCACCGCGATCATCGCTGGCTAACGGTGACGGTGGACGACGACGGGCCCGGCATTCCCCCGCAAATGCGCGAAGACGTGTTCAAGCCGTTTTTGCGGCTGGACGACGCGCGCAACCAGGATGAAGGCGGTACCGGGCTTGGCCTTGCGATTGCGCGCGACATCGCGCGCTCCCACGGTGGCGACATCACGCTCGGCGACAGCCCGCTCGGTGGCCTGCGAGCGAGCGTGCGCGTGCCGGTCTAAACCGCCGCGACCGCTGGAATGACGAGTCCCGGGTTACCACCGCATATCGATCGTATCGTTGCTGATCATCAACATATTCGTCATCGTGGTCTCCGCCGAGCGTATATCGGCCGCATTGCGAGAGCGCTCGGCCTGAAGCCAAATCGCCGCGGTCTGCGGCGGGAGCGCCCTTGAATCGCCGGCAGCCTCACGCCATCTCAAAACCGAAAGTTCGCCGGGGGAACGCACATCGTGGCCGCTAAAGAATCGAATAGGCTCGAAGAGACCGAAAGCCGCCCGTTCGAGGCGGATGTTGCCAAGCTTCTGCACCTGATGGTGCATTCCGTCTATTCCGACAAGTCGGTCTTTTTACGCGAATTGATCGCGAATGCCGCCGACGCCTGCGAGCGGCTGCGCTTCGAGGCAATCGCGGCTCCGGCATTGCTCGGCGACGATGCCAAGCCGCGCATCACCATAAGTCTCGACCCCGGCGCGCCAAGTCTGACCGTTGAAGACAACGGCATTGGCATGAGCCGCGACGAGATGGTCGAGGCACTGGGCACCATCGCGCGCTCGGGCACCAAGGCATTCCTGGAGCGCCTCGAGGCCGGGCGGGGCGGCGATGGTAGCGAGAGCGCCAACGGCCATGCCCTCATCGGCCGGTTCGGCGTGGGCTTTTATTCGATCTTCATGGTTGCCGAAAAGGTCGAGGTCATTTCGCGCCGGGCCGGTTCGGATGATGCGGCGTGGCTTTGGACGTCGGACGGCAAAGGCGATTACTCGATTTCACCGGCCGCGGGGTCGATGGCGCCGCAACACGGCACGCGGGTCGTCCTTCAACTCATGGCGGACGCTAAGATCTATGCCGAGCGAACCGTCGCCGAGCAATTGATCAGGGCGCAATCCGGGCACGTGCCGGTGCCGATCGCGATCGTCGAAAGGCCGGGGGCGAACCCGACCGAGCTCACCGACGGCGCCGCGTTGTGGACCAAGGCGAAATCCGAAATCGCGGCCGCGGACTATACCGACTTCTACCGCGGCGTCGCCGGCGCCTTCGACGAGCCGATGCTGACGATCCATTTTCGCGCCGAAGGCCGGCAAGATTATACGGCCCTTCTGTTTATCCCCGGCGCACGCCCATTCGATCTGTTTGATCCCGACCGCGCCGGACGCATCAAGCTTTATGTCCAGCGCGTTTTCATCACCGACGGCGCGGAAATATTGCCGCGCTATTTGCGTTTCGTGCGCGGTCTCGTCGACAGCGCCGATTTGCCGCTCAATGTGTCGCGCGAAAAGATTCAAGAAAGCCCGTTGCTGGCCGCGATCAGAAAAGGCGTGTCGAGCCGCGTGTTCTCCGAGCTGGAGCGGCTCGCCGACAAGGAACCGCAAACCTACGCAAAAATTTGGGACGTTTTCGGTGCCGTTCTCAAGGAAGGAATCTATGAGGATTTCGAGCACCGCGACGCGCTGCTCAAGCTCTCGCGCTTCAAAACCACCGCGTCCGACGAGTGGCGCAGTCTCAAGGATTATCTCGCGGCGTTGAGGCCCAATCAAACCGCGATCTACTATCTTGCCGGCGACGACATTGCGCGCCTGAAATCCTCTCCGCATTTGGAAGGTTTTCGCGCCCGGGGCATCGAAGTGCTGCTGCTTTCCGATCCGGTCGATACGTTCTGGGTCGTGCCGAGCATCGGCTTCGACGGCAAGCCGTTCAAATCGGTCACGCAAGGCGCGGCCGATCTCGCGCTCATTCCGCGCCTCGATGCCGCGCAGGCGGCGCCGCCGGATATCGCCGAGCCGGTCAAGAACTTCATGATCTTTCTGAAAACGACTCTCGGCGATGCCGTGGCCGAAGTGCGCGCGTCGGACCGGCTTACCGACAGCGCCGTGTGCCTGGTTGCACCGGAACAGGGTCCCGATCGCGCGCTGGAACGGATTCTGGCCGGCGCCGGACGGCTCACCTCGGCCTCGAAGCCCGTGCTCGAGGTCAATCCACAGCATGAGGTGATCGTAGGACTTGCCACGCTTTCGGATAGCGAGCGCGCTTTTAAGGAAGACGCCGCGCATCTGCTGTACGACGAAGCGCGGCTGCTCGACGGCGATCGGCCGGCCGATGTCCGGTCGTTTTCGGATCGGCTTGGCCGCACGCTCAAGCGGGGATTGAGTTAGGGCCAAGACTTAATAATCTTGGTGATCGCATCGCGCCGTCGATCGCAACAGCTACTGTCGCTTCCGATCAAATGAGGGTGTCGAGGGCAAAGCCGCTGTGCGGCGCCGAAGGCTCATTTGCTCGGAAAATAGGGCAGCCGTGCAATCGACGGCTTTTCCCGAACGCTTTTGTGAGTTTTGAACCCAGCTATTCCGCCGGCGTAGCCGACACGCGCTGCCGCGCAAGCTCGGTCGGCACATGCTCGCCTATGGCGTTTTCGTCTGCCGGCTCCAAATCCGCTTTTGCGCCGCGCAGCCGGAAATAGATCTGCGATCCGATAAGAAGGGCGCAAAGGCCGATGAAAACGGCGCTGATCGGCCGCTCCACGAAGACGAGGATATCGCCGCGCGAAATCAGCATGGCGCGGCGGAAGTTTTCCTCGAAACGCGGTCCGAGCACGAAGCCGAGCAGGATCGGCGCGGGATGAAAACCGAGCCGGAGCAGGACGTAGCCGAACAAGCCGATGACCGCCACTTCGCCGACCTGGAAGAAATCGTTGTTGGCGGCGTAGACGCCGATGCAAACAAAGAACAGCGCGCTGGGATAAAGGAACCGATATGGGATCGCCAACATCTTCACCCAGATGCCGATCAGCGGCACGTTCAGCACCACGAGCATGATGTTGCCGATCCAGAAGCTTGCGACCAGGCCCCAGAAAATGTCCGGATGCTGCGAGATCAGCTGCGGGCCGGGAACGATGCCTTGGATCATCAGCGCGCCGAGAAGCAACGCCATGACTGCGTCGCCGGGAATGCCCAGACTCATGGTCGGGATGAAATCGCCTTGCACCGATGAATGGGTCGACGCTTCCGGGCACACGACGCCTTCGATCAGCCCCGTGCCGAATTTTTCCGGGTGCTTGGAGATTTTCTTTTCGGTCGCATAGGCCACGAAGGATGCAATGGTCGGACCGGTGCCCGGAATGAGCGAACACAGGCTGCCGACGATGGTGCCGCGCCACATCGGGAAGAACGCCTGTTTCAGCTCGGCCTTGCTCGGCTGCATGTCCTTGAGGCCGACATTGGTGTATTTGGTATTGATCGGCGCGACCTGATTGACGCTGTTCATGAACTCGGCGATGCCGAACAAGCCAAGCGCGAGAGCAATAAGTTCGATGCCGTCGTCGAGTTCGGTCATCCCGAACGTGTAGCGTTCCGAACCGGTTTCCAAGTCGGTACCGACCGAGCCGAGAAAAAGCCCAAGCACGGTCATGGCGACGCCTTTGATCGGCGAGCCACGTGCAAGCGTCGAACCCGCGAGCAAGCCCAGCAGCATGAGCGAGCAAACCTCGGCGGGGCCGAATTGCAACGCCGCCTTCACGAGAAGCGGCGACAGGAAGATCATCTCGGTAATGCCCCAGGATGCGCCGACGAACGAGGCAAACACCGTCAAACCCAGCGCGACCCCGCCGCGGCCCTGCTTGGTCATCGGGAAGCCGTCAAGACAGGTCACCGCATGCGGCGGATGGCAGGGAAGGTTGAGAAGTATCGAGCAAATCGCGCCGCCATATTGCGCGCCGTACATGACGCCACCCAACATCAGGATGGCGGCGACCGGCTTCATGCCGAAAGTCAGCGGCAGCAGGATCGAGATCGTGGCCAGTGGTCCCATGCCCGGCAGAACGCCGACCATGTTGCCGACCAACACCCCGATAAAGCAAAACACCAGGTTATGCGGTTCGAATGCGACGCCAAAGCCGTACCACAGATCCGTCAGTGCGGTACCAATCACAGTTCGCCCCTCCACGTCAGTATCGGCATCGGCACCTGAAGGAAGTAGGAGAACAGCGCCACGCCGAAAATTGTCACGACGGTGGCAAGAATTATTGTTCCCTTCCACGTCGCCGTCTTATCGCCCAGCGCGGCAATGAAAACGCAAGCGAATGTTCCCGGGATCATGCCGAAGTAACGTCCGAAAAAGATGAACGCCATCGGGCTCATCAGGATACAGAACCATGCCCACCATTGCGGATTTTCCGGCAAAAGGCTTTGGTCTTCGC
>DASPWC010000354.1:0-7602 GCA_035622055.1 Xanthobacteraceae bacterium
ACTTCGCCGCAACGGTTACGCCCACCGTCAGAGACGCTTGTATTTCGGGAAGTCCAAGTTCTGATAGGTCTTTGACATTTGAGATAATCATATCCAGAATAAACGCATGCACTTCGCCATCGGCGATCTCTGAGCTTTCCAAAAGGTTCCCAAGACTCTGAGGCCGAGTACAGATTTTGGGCTGAAGACCGTAGTGTTCGATGATATTCACGTACCGTTCAATACTGGACGGCCTATCTTCCAACCACACGACGTATCCAGGCATTTGGCGCCTTGCTCGCTTAAATTACCCACTCACAATAATCTTATTCGGAAAGTCTAGCCGAATTTCATGCCAACTCACGCCTTCAGTCTGTTCATACGGCGTTGTTTCGTAAGAGACTGCGATCTCATGAAACTCGCATATACGCCGTGCAACATATAAGCCAAGACCTGTTCCTTCGCTCTTTCGAGCATTTCTTCCTCTAAAGTGAATGTCAAATACTCTCAGCACCTCGCCTTCGTCGAGGCCAGGTGCAAGATTCCTAATGGAGAACCGCACTCCAAACCGTTTCACCTCAACGCGCCAGGAAATGTTCGAACCTGGAATGCAATACTTCACCGCATTATGAGCAATATTGGCGAGTACAAGCCTGAGATTCTGCCGATCCATGTTGATGCGCAAGTTCCGATCCGATCGGTCCGCAACCAGCCGTACCCCTTTCTTGGTCAAATCGTTTCGTAGCGGCCGAAGACTGTGGTTTAGCCCCTGCGTGACACTGGTACGATGTTTCTTTTCTGACATGGCTCGCGCGCGAGCAGCGACAAGAAGTCCCAATTCGTTCCCATAAGGAAGATTGCCCATTGCCCACGAGGTCAAACCTGCCTCAATATCATTGAGCGAAACAGCAATGTCTGATATCCATATAAGGGGCCGGCTGGCTTCTTTTGCTTGCGCGAATGAAGTCTTTACAAACCCCGATAACCTATCGAGCGCATTTTGGGCGATGCGAACGGAATTAAGGACTTCGTGCGCAACGAGTTTTCTTAGTTGCAGTTCCAATTCTCCGGTGAGCTCCGATGTCGCTGAGTTGCCGGCATCGGCCGTTGGTGGCGCCAGGGGGCCGCTTTTCGGTGTCTTCTCGCGGGAAGCCACGGAGTTGATCTCGCCGCATTTGTGGGCGTCAGGCCCGTGCCGCTCGCGTGTTGCCAACCTTAGCGGCTTGTTACGCTTGGCCCAACACGATAGCACGACCAAGCGATTAGTTCCTGACTTACAGTCACGGGTTAGCGCTTCACGAAGCGCGTTTGCCGGGACGCATTGAGAGCCTCTGCCCTCGAAAACGGGGCGCAAGTCCCCTCGGTCGGTCCGGGCGCAGGTCCCTGCGGCAACAGCTAAGTGGCTGAAAAAGCCTCTTTAGCACAGTCGTTAGCACACATACCGCTTTTGACCCAAAAACGACAGCGATTTCAAAACGATAGTCTACTGACCTTCCGTCTCATAACCTGAAGGTCGTAGGTTCAAATCCTACCCCCGCAACCACCACTCTCATAAACTTCTCATCGTGGCACTCAGGCGCCGCCGCTTCCTCCGATAGTCGGAGGAGGCGGCCGGCGTCGCCGTAAATTTTGAAATAGATCGGCTTATAGGCGCCGGTGGGGTAGATCACGATTTTCTCGACCGTTTTGCGCAGATCGGCCAGGCCCTTTTCCCGGCGTGCCGGGTCCATCGACGCCGGAAAGAGGCAACTATCTCCCCTTGGGGATAAGATGCTACCCGAGAACCCATCTCCTGCTTCATCGCGGTCCAGGAAGGCAGAATCGTGGGATTTGCTTGCCACGACGTGACGTTCCGTAACCAACCAGCGTCGAGCTCATTCGTGAGATCGGGTTCGAGCCGGTATTGGTCGGCAGCCTCGAGGCGATGGGCAAATACCTCATCCCCGGCATCCCCGGCACCCCGTTCGGCGGCGCCCACACCCCAGCCGAAATCCGCACCGTCGCCGCAGGACTGAAAAAACGCCACATACATCAACCGGGGCGCTTGTCGCCTCGCTTGCCGCCAACCCCGTGATCCCGGCGAAGGCCGGGACCCATGGTTCAAACGCACGAGCAGCACCGCACTCTCATCTACCTTGCGAATTCGCCACGCTAGCATCAATGAGCAGCTTCGCCACCGTGGGCGCCGACTGCGCCGGCCCCTCCTCCGACTGCTGGCCTGTGACGTAGATGCCTTCGATAAGCAACTGCAGGGCATCGCCGAGCACGGCGGGGTGACGTGCGCCCATGGCAGCGGCAAGCTCGCGCAGGCGCCTGCGAAAGAGCTTCTTGTGCGCTTCGGCGACCTGCCGCGCGGGATTGTCCCGCGACGGATATTCCACGGTGGCGTTGCTGAGGCCGCAGCCGCGATAGCCTTTGCGCACGGCGCGCGTGGACAGCCAACGAACATAGGCGAGCACGTGCTCGCGCGCATCGCTGTAGGATTTTCCGCCGGGCTTCTCGAATTTCTCCCAAAACTCCAGTTCATAGTCGCGCATATAGGCGGCGGCGAGATCGTCCTTGGACGCGAAGCTGCGATAGAGGCTCGGCTTCGTGACGCCGGCTTGCTCGACCACCTCATCGACGCCGACGGCGCGGATCCCCTCGCGATAGAACAGCTCGCTCGCGGACGCGCGGATCCGGTCGGCGGCCCGGACCGGACGTTCCGCAGATCTATCGACGGTATTCTTCATCATGGCTTTCCGATGCTCCCGCGCGGCAGGCTTGACAATGTTACTTACCGGTACGTATATAGAGGCACCGCAATACGTACCGGTAAGTAAGGTACATAACATGCCCAGTGCCCCCGTTCAACCCACCCCCCTATCGAGACGCCCGTTCGGCCAGAACTATGCGTTCGTCGTCGTCGCCGTGATCTTTCTTGCGCTGCTCTCTTCGGCGGGCCTGCGCGCGACGCCGGGCGTGCTGATGCTGCCGTTGCAAACGGCCTTCGGCTGGAACGTGGGCGTGATCTCGTCGTCCGCCGCCGTCGGCATCTTCCTCTATGGCCTGGCCGGCCCGTTCGCCGCGGCCGTGATGCAGCGCTTCGGCATCCGCCGCACGGTGCTCGGCGCGCTCGCGCTGATGTCGGCGTCGACCGGCGCCAGCTATTTCATGACCGCGCCGTGGCAGTTGTTCCTGACATGGGGATTGCTCTCCGGTATCGGCTCGGGCGCGGTCGCCGGCGTGCTCGGCGCCACTATCGTCAATCGCTGGTTCACCACCAACCGAGGCCTCGTCATGGGGCTTCTGACGGCGAGCACCGCGACCGGCACGCTGATATTCACGCCGGGCCTCGCGGCGCTGGCGGAATGGGGCGGCTGGAAGCCGGTGGTGCTGACAGTCGCCGCGTGCTGCGCAGCGCTGATTGCGCTGGTGTACGTTCTCGTCCCCGAGCGGCCCGCCTCGGTCGGCTTGCGTTCGTTCGGCAGCCAGCACGCCGATCGTCCCGCGCCGGCGACGCAGGATAATCCGTTCACCGCCGCGCTCAGCAATCTCGCGCGCGCAGCGAGGACGCGGGCGTTTTGGTTCCTGTTCGCCACCTTCTTCATTTGCGGCTTCACGACCATCGGTCTCGTCAGCACCCATCTCATCGCATACTGCGGCGACCACGGAATCGTCGCAGTGCAGGCGGCGAGCCTGCTCGCGTTGATGGGGTTCTTCGACCTGTTCGGCACCACATTGTCAGGCTGGCTCACCGACCGTTTCGATCCGCGCAAGTTGCTGTTCCTTTATTACGGACTGCGGGGCCTGTCGCTGATCTACCTGCCCTACTCGGATTTCTCGCTGGTCAGCCTCTCGGTGTTCGCGGTGTTCTATGGTCTCGACTGGCTCGCGACCGTGCCGCCGACGCTGCGCATCGCCAACGAGGCGTTCGGCGACAAGAACGCGCCGCTGGTGTTCGGCTGGGTGCTCGCCGGCCATCAGCTCGGCGCCGCTTGCGCCGCGTTCTTCGCCGGCTTCGTGCGCTCCGCCCAGGGCGATTATCTGCAGGCCTTCATGATCGCCGGCGCGACCGGCATCGTGGCGGCCGTCCTGTCACTGATGATCGCTCGGCGTCCGCCGCAACCAATCCTCGCCGCGGCGTAACGACGCGCCCCCGCGCGGCAGGCTTGACAATGTTACTTACCGGTACGTAATATAGAGTTCGCTATACGTACCGGTAAGTAACATGACTTAACCCACGGGAGAAACGCCGATGATTCCATTCCTGGTCGATCGAAATTGGTATCAGCGCTATTGGTTGGACGAGAGCTCGGGCAGTGTGCAAGCGCCGCCGCTGCGGGCGCTGATCGGGATCGCCGGCAAGCGCATCCTGCGCATGTTTCGTCCGATGCGAAACGACGGGAGCGCAAGCGCTCGCCTGATCTACGAGCCTGGCGGCCACCGCGCTGCCGAGGGGGAGTGATGGAGAGGATCTACAAAGAACCTGCCATCGACGCCGAGGGCAATGTCGATGGTCCGGAGTTGCTGCTTGAAATCAAGCGGCTGCCGAACGGCAGTTTCATGCTGATCCGTGATCGGCTCGGCGGTCCGAACGACAGGATCGTTCTCGATGCGCGCGCATTGTCGGCGATCGACAGGACGCGCTTCGGCAATCTGCCTGGCGACGGGGCGTTCGGCGGCGATGCACCGGCCGAGGCTCACGCTTCCCTTGAATTAGTCCCGACGCCGGAAGGCGAGGCGGGCCGCCGGCATCTGCGGCCACCCGCTGGTGTGCCGGGCCGGCGCCGATGCCGGCCAGCTGCCGGAGGAAATCGCCGCGGTCTGCGAAGAGAAGGACGCTGAAATCGCCTATTTGCGGCCGATCGCCGATGGCCGCTTCATGGCCGCGCACATTGGCGCAGCCTCGACATTTCGCGGTTTGGGCACACCGGTCGTGTTGCTCGCGAACGCGGGCTGTAGCATCAGCTAGGAGGTGTCTATGAAAATCGCCATCATGGGTTCGGGCGGAATCGGCGGCTATTACGGGGCGCGCCTGCAGCAAGGCGGGGCTGACGTGACGTTCATCGCCCGGGGCGAGCAGCTGAAGGCATTCCGGCAGAATGGCATTGCGCTTGAAGGGGATCGACCGATCCATCTGTCCACCGTGAAGGCGACCGATGATCCCGCCACCATCGGCAAGGTCGACATGGTGATCTTCTCGGTGAAGCTCCGCGATACGGAATCGGCCGCGAAGCAGATGCTCCCTCTCATCGCACCGGACACCGGCATCATCTCGTTGCAGAACGGCGTAACCAAGGACGACATGCTGGCGCCAATCGTCGGGCGTCAGCACCTGCTCGGTGGCGCCGCCTATATCAACGTGTCGATTGCGCGGCCTGGCGTCATCAAGAAGGCCGGCACGAATGAGCGGCTCGCCTTCGGAGAGTTCGACAACAAAGTGTCGAAGCGGGCGCAAGCTTTCCTCGATGTCTGCAAGGCCGGCGACATCAACGCGGATATCCCTTCCGACATCTCGCTCGAGCTTTGGCAGAAGTTTGTGATCATCGTCACGCTGTCGAGCATCACGTCGGCGATGCGCTCGACCATCGGACCGATCCGCTCCAATCCGCATTCGCGGTCCTTCGCGCTCGATCTCATGCGGGAAGTTGTCGCGGTCGGTCGTGCGCAGGGTATCGCGCTCGAAGCGGACTTTGCCGACAAGCGCGTCGCGGTCATCGATGCCCTAGCGCCCGACATGCGCGCCTCCATGTCGCTCGACCTGGAGCTCGGCCGCCCGCTGGAGCTGCCATGGCTCGCCGGAGCTGTCATCGATCTCGGCTCCAAGAAGGGTATCCCAACCCCCTGCTGCCGCGCGGTGCGCGACATTCTGGCGATCCACGTGGACGGAAAGCCAGCCTGAGGGGTTAGTCTTGAGGGCTGAGGCAGCCGGCCGAAAGGATGCCTCACCCAGATCGGCTTCAAGGACCGACATCGTCCACAAGGGCGACCTCTTACAGTTCAACAATGGCTGAAACCAACTCTCACCCACTTTTGGCGACCGACACCGTGGCGGTGTGGGACGTTTTGTGCTCAGGCACGTGCAGGCACAAAAGTAATGAGGAATGCGTTAGTACAACGCACCTCGTGTTCCCTTACCGCGGCGTGTTCGTGCGTCATAGGAATCAAGTCGAGACGGTCGCGGAAGCGAATCAGGTCGTATTCTTTAATGAAAATGAACCTTATCAAGTCAGCCATCCTGTTGGCGGCGGCGATGCAAGCCTGTCGATCGGAATCGATGAGGCGACGCTGTTAGAGCTAGCACCTGCCGACTTCTTCCACACCAAAGATCGAACCCTTTTCAACCGACCTCGCCTGCGCATTGATGCGCGCGCACAGTTGCTCGCGGCACTTGTGCGTCATCGTCTCGCCCGCGGGATGATCGAGACCCTTGAAGCGGAGGATTTGATCCTTTCGCTGACTAGTCGTGCCTTGGGAAAGCGCACCTCATACGCCGCATCCGGCAGCACAGGGCGGCAAAAACTGGTGGACCGTGCTAAACTTGTGCTTTCTTCGAATCTCGGACGTCGCTGGACGTTGGCTGAGATTGGCGGCGCCGTCGGCGTCTCGCCGGTTTATCTCACCCAGGTATTTCGGCAGGTTGAGAGTCTGCCGCTTTACCGTTATCAACTCCGGTTGCGGCTCGCCCGGGCACTTGACCTGCTTCATGATCGTTCCGATTTGACGGGCTTGGCGCTCGACCTCGGTTTTTCAAGTTACAGCCATTTCAGTACCGCATTTAAGCAAGCTTACGGCCTTACTCCCTTGGCGTTTCAACGCTCCTCGCAAGTTCTTCGAAGTCGGTCGCCCGTAAGATCGCTAAAGATTCTGGTAGAGCCGGCGATCTCGGCGCACTACGTTACGCGGCGATTGCGAAGGAGTAAGTCATGGGCAACCAACAGACCGTACTCACCAAACGCAGCATCGACACCCCCTCGGGGCGCATCAGCTATACCGAGGCCGGTTCCGGTCCCGTGGCGCTGTTCGTCCATGGGGTCGTCTTGAACAAGCACCTCTGGCGTCGCCAATTGACGGGATTGTCCGATGCGCGTCGGTGCATTGCCGTGGATTTGCTGGCACATGGCGACACCGAGATCGATCCGAATCAAGACGTGTCCGTCACCGCCAACGCCAACATGCTGCGCGAAGCCCTTGCCGCGCTCAAGATCGATAAGGTCGACTTGGTCGGCAACGATAGCGGCGGCGGTATAGCGCAAATCTTCGCAGCGACGCATCCCGATCGTGTGCGGAGTTTGACGCTCACCGACTGTGATGCCCACGACAACTGGCCGCCGGAAGCGTTCAAACCCTTCGTCGACATGGCGATCGCGGGCGGGCTGCGCGAAACGATCAATGCGATGCTCGCCGACAAGGCGATTTATCGCTCGCCGCAGGCGCTGGGACCGGCCTATGAGCACCCCGAGAATGTAACGGATGAGGAGATCGAAATTTATTTGCGGCCCCACGTGCGGACCGAGCAGCGTACACGCGACCTTCAGCGCTTCGTGGCGGCTTTTGACAATAAGCACACGGTGTCGATCGAGCCTCGGCTACGCCAGTTAAAGGCTCCGACCCTTATCGTCTGGGGTACGGATGACGTCT
>DASPWC010000355.1:0-7040 GCA_035622055.1 Xanthobacteraceae bacterium
CTCGGCGGTCGCTTCGATGATGCGCCGATTGGCTTGGTGCGGCACCAGCCAATCCAGTTTTTCGCTGGTCAGCCGATTTCGTTTCATCAGCTCGGACGCGACTTCGGCCATGCGGGCGACCGCGAACTTGTATACGGCGGCACCTTCCTGATGCACAAAGTGCAAGCGCTTGGCGACCGTCTCCGCCGTCGGCGGCATCCGGCTGCCGCCCGCCTTCTGATGCAAATGCGGCATGCCCGAGCCGTCCGAGCAGATCAGCGTATCGACGATGCCGTATTTCTTATTCGGTTCGAGCATCACCGCGCCTGCGCCGTCGCCAAACAACACGCAGGTTGCGCGGTCGGTATAATCGATAATGGCCGACATCTTGTCGGCGCCAACCACCACGATCTTACGGAATTTTTTGTTTTCTATGAATTGCGAAGCGACGGTGAGCGCGTAGACGAATCCCGAACAGGCCGCCTGGATGTCGAAGCTTCCGATCGAACGGATACCGCACATTTCACATATCAGATTGGCGGTCGACGGAAAGACAAGGTCCGGCGTGGTGGTCGCGCAGATCAGGAGTTCCACATCGTCCGGCGCCGTGCCGGTCTTCTCCAACAGTCCTCGCACGGCTTGCGCGCCCATGTGAGACGTGCCGGCGCCCTTTGCTCTGAGGATTCGGCGTTCTTTGATCCCGGTGCGCTCAACGATCCATTCATCGCTCGTCTCGACCATTTCCGCCAATTGGACGTTGGTCAACACATCGGGCGGAACGTAGCCATAAACGCCGGTAATCGCGGCCCGGATAGCGGATTTCCGCACGGTTTTTTTTTCTGCTCTGTTCACGAGGTGCTTCGGCGATACGGGGGTGATCGGATTGTTGAACTGCGGCTTAGCAGGATGCCTGCGGCAATGGTAGTGCGGGGATGCGGCTATCCGGTGGATGATGCCTCGCCGACGGCCGATACGCTATGCCGACCCTGGCGGGCAACCTCAAGAACGATGTCGGCGGCTTTTGCGCTCGGTCGCGTGCCTCCGATCGTCATGATGTGGTCCAGTCGGCGGAAAGCCTCGACCTGGCGCCGGCGCTCGGGGCCGTCCCGTGCAACCGCGCATAACGCCTCGGCCAACCTATCCGGCGTGCAGTCCTCCTGCAAAAATTCCGGCACTACGTTTTCGCCAACCACCAAATTGGCAAGTATGACGCTCGGTAGCCGCGTTCGCAGCCGTATGAGCCGGGCGACCACCGCCTCGACGAGATGCAGCCGATAGGCGGCGACCATCGGTACACCTGACAGCGCAAGTTCAAGCGTGACCGTGCCGGATGCGGCCAGCGCCGCACGAGCATTGCGGAACATCCGCCACTTGTCAGCCGGCTCGGTCAAAATTCGCGGTTGGACCGTCCAGCCGGCAACCGCATCGCGTAACCGTGATGCAACGTGGGGAACGGTTGGCACAACCAATTCGATGGGACCCACGCGGGCGTTGAGGTGTCCGATCGCATCGCCGAAAATGCCGGCGAGACGAGCGACCTCGCCCGATCGGCTCCCCGGCAACGCCAATACGATCGGCGGTTCGGCAAACCGGCGCTGTGTCTCATCAGCGCTCGGGCGCAACTCGGCGAGGCGCTCGACCAGCGGATGGCCGACATAGGTACATGGCGGCCCGCCGAGCCGGCGATGGATTTCCGGTTCGAACGGCAGGATCGCGAGCACATGGTCAATGTAGGACCGCATTGCGCGCGCGCGTCCGGGCCGCCACGCCCAAACCGACGGCGACACATAGTCGAGTATCGGGATTGATGGCGCGAGTGCACGCACCCGGCGCGCCACACGATGCGTGAAATCCGGGCTGTCCACGATCACAACGGCGTCCGGGCGGGTCTTGACGATAGCCTGCGCGGTTTCACGGATGCGCCGAAATATCGTCGGCAGCCGCTGTGGAATGGCCGTGAGGCCGATAATCGATAGTTCACCGATCGGAAAAGGGCTCGCTATCCCCGCGGTAGCCATGGCGCTACCGCCGACGCCCGACAGCCTTACGGAATTTTCCTTTGCGGCCAGAGTGCGCGCCAGAGCCGCGCCCAATGCATCTCCCGATTCCTCCGCGGCAACGATATAAATCGACGGCGGCTGCGCGGACGAGCGTTGCGCTGGCGGCGGCATCAGGCCGTGCCCTCGCGCACGCCGACGATAAAGACCCTTTCGCGGTCGGCCGTCGCAATCGCCTGTTCGGGTTCGGCGATCATTGTGTTTCCCGCGGCGACGGCTAGCCCGGCGAGTCCGGCGCGCGCGACGTGTTCGATCGTACGCGGACCGATCGATGGGAGATCGAAGCGGCGATCCTGTCCAGGCTTGGGCGCCTTCACCAAGACGCCGACACCCGACGGTGAGGTCACGCGGCCCAGCCGCCGCAACTCCGAAATACGGCCAAGCATGTTATCGGTGCCTTCGGCCGCTTCCACGGCGAGCACGTAGCCGTTGGCAACGACCGCGGCTTGTCCAACGTCAAACGGCCCGAGCGAGGCGATAACTTTGAGCGCACGCTCGATGTCGAGCGTATCGCGTTCCGAGGGCCTATGACGTCCAAGGACTCCTTCCGGCACGAAAAGCTCGGGCGCCACCTCTTTCACACCGACGACGCGCAAGCCGCCGCTCTCGGCGACTTTCGCGACGCCCGACAACAGCTTGTCGTCACCGCCGCGAAAGAAGCGAATGACGCGCGGCATCAGCAGCACGGTGCGCCAATCCAGCCGTAGCTGTGTAATAGGAGGCCGCAGAACGGCGCCGATGAAAAGAACTTCGTGGCAATTCTCCGCGCGAGCGAGACGGAAGAAACGCCCTGCCTGTCCGATAGCGATCCAATGATGCGGATATCGTTCGACCACTTTGGGGTCGGCCCAGCCCTTGACGCCGAACATGACCGGCCGCCGTCCGCGCGCCGCTACGGCATCCGCGAGCGCCGCGGGGAAGCTGCCACCGCCGCAAATGATGGCAAGCGGTACGCCGCTGCGCGCGTCGTTCATCAGCGCGCCTCCTCCCCGTAATCGTCATCGCCGCCGGACACCTCCGCTTCCCCTCGTACGCGAGGCCGCATCAGCGGACGCTTCCCTCCGGCACGAGCGAATGCAACGATCTTGCCGACCAAAATATCGTTGGCAAAATCCTGAGCGACTGCCTCGATGCGGTCGGCGAGCGGGCCCTCGACAAAAAACAAAGATCGGTAAGCGCGCCGCAGGTTATGCATCTGAGCGCGCGTAGCGCCGCGACGGCGCAATCCCACGATATTTAATCCGACGAGCGCTCCGGTTTGCCCGAGCGCGAAACCAAATGGAATGATGTCGTCGCGAGCTGCCGACATTCCAGCCATCATCACGCCCTCGCCAATGCGGACAAATTGATGGATCGCGACATGTCCGCCCAGGAATGTGAAGTCGTCCACGTTAACATGGCCGCCAAGCACGACGTTATTGGCAAACGTGACGTCGTTGCCGACGCGGCAATCGTGTCCGATATGGCAGCCCACCATGAATGAGCAGCGGTCGCCGACGCGGGTTACGCCGCCGCCGGCCTCGGTTCCGGTATTCATGGTGACGCTCTCGCGCAGCTCGCATTGCGCTCCAATCATGAGCCTGGTCGCGCCGCCGCGATAATGAACCGATTGCGGCGGCGTGCCGAGCGACGAAAAGGGATAAACGACGGTGCCCTCGCCGATCGTGGTGGCGCCGGTGACGTTGACGTGCGCGATGAGCCGGACGCCAGGCCGCAATTCCACCTCCGGTCCGACCAGACAATACGGCCCGATCTCCACGGATTCGCCAATGCGCGCGCCTGCGGCCACGCGCGCGGTCGGATCAATCGCCATCTAGCCCTCGGTAATGACCGCGCCGACCTCGGCCTCGGCGATAAGAACATCGCCGACTTTGGCTTCGGCGCGATACCACCACATGTTGCGGCGGTGCGCTATTTTGTCGACGTGATAGGCGATCGTGTCGCCGGGTACCGCAGGCTTGCGGAATTTTGCTTTGTCGATGGTGAGAAAGTAAAACACGGCGCTTTTCCGGGTCGCCTCGTTCATCTGGCGCAGGCACAGCACGCCTGCTGTCTGCGCCATGCCCTCGATTAGAAGCACGCCGGGCATCACAGGGTTGTCGGGAAAATGACCGAGAAAATGCGGTTCATTGAACGTAACGTTCTTGATGCCGATGCCGTGCTCCTCGCCGCGAATATCGATGATCCGATCGATCATCACAAACGGATAACGATGCGGCAGCAAGCGCAGGATTTCGCGGATGTCGGAGCTTTCGAGGGTCTCGCCGTTCATTCGTCGCCCCCCTCTCCATCATCGTCCTTACGCTCGATCTTGCGGCGTCGGACCATGCGGCGGACAAAAGCCTGACCGCGCTTCCAATCGATCGCGGGTTCGGCCGGAAAGCCGGCCCAGCGGGCGCCCGCGGGAACATGCGACATCACTCCCGCCCTCGCCCCAAGCACCGCGCCCTCGCCGATTGTCAGATGATCGGCGATCCCGACCTGCCCGGCGAGCACCGCATAGTCTCCTACCGTTACACTCCCCGATATGCCCACTTGCGAGACGATCAGGCAGTGTCTGCCGATCGATACGTTGTGTCCGATTTGGACGAGATTGTCGATCTTGGTGCCTTCTCCGATGACCGTGTCGCGCGTGGCGCCGCGGTCGATCGTCGTATTGGCGCCGATCTCGACGTCGTCTTGAAGAATGACGCGGCGCGTTTGCGGGATTTTCTGATGGCCGTGTTGCGAGGGCAGGTAGCCGAAACCGTCCTGGCCGATCCGAACGCCGGGATGAACGATGACGCGGTCGCCGATGAGGGTATGAAAGATTGAGACGTGAGCGCCGATGGCGCATTCGCGGCCGATACGGACGTCCGGGCCGATCACCGCGCCGGGGCCGATCAAGGTGCCCGAACCGATTTCGGCGCGGGGCCCGATCAGTGCATGCGGATCGATCGTCGCACCAGCCTCGACCCGCGCCGTTGGGTCGATCTGCGCGCTTGCGGCGTGTCCGCTCGAGCCGAATTGCGACGATGGGCGGAGCAGTTCCGGAAAGAGCTTGCGGGTGACGGCCACGAAGGCCGGATAGGGCTGCGCCGTTTCCAGTACCGCGACACTGCGCGGCGCATCGGCCGCAAAGCGCGGCGCGATGAGACAGGCGCCAGCCCGCGTATGGGCGAGCTCGCCGACATATTTCGAGTTGTCCAAAAAGCTTAGGTCAACTGAAGCCGCGGTATCGAGCGGCGCGATATTGCTAATCCGGCGGTCCGCCGGATCGCCTTCACGGAGCTTGGCGCCTGTCAGCGCGGCGATGTCGCCGGTGGTGAGCTCGCACTCCGCTATGACAAAATCACGCATGGCGCCCGGAGCGTCGCTTGAGGCCGCGGTTAGAACTTCGTTCCGCCGCCGAAAGCAAAGAATTGAGTCCGGTCGTAACCTTGCCGGAGGAACGGATAAGCGAAATCGAAGCGCAGCGGCCCGAACGGCGAATCCCAGATGATGCTGGCGCCCGCGGAAGCGCGTACTGCCGGGGTGTCGGCATATTGCATGCCGCACTGGCAAACGTAGGTGGAGGTAATAGGTAGCCCGCCATTGGGATTCGTTGAAGTGATGAGTCCGTTGATTTCCCCGGTCGCAGGGCTCTGCGTTTCGCCTCTATAGCCCCACACCGATCCGGAATCGACGAAAACCGCACCGCGGAAACCGCTGTCCTTGGGCAGGAAATAGAACGGATACTGGAATTCCAGGCTCGCGCCCCAGTACATCGTGCCGCCGATATTGTCGTTTGTGGTTCCGGGCGTGATGTCGCGCGGACCGATCCCCGCCGGCTGGAAGCCGCGAACGAGGTTCGGCCCCATCTTGAAATCGTCGAGCATGCGCACGTAGCCGTCGTTCGAGACACAAGTGTTCGCGGTCGGACAGTCGTTCAACCCGATCATGTCGCCGGCCTGCAGATGCAAAATGCCGATGAGATCGGAAACGACCTCGTAATACGCCCGCGCATCGAAGATGGAACGCAAATAGGATACATCGCCGCCGGCGCCGGCAAAGTCCTGACCGAAATTGATATAGAGCCCGCTGGTCGGGAGTTTGTTGTTGTCGAGCGAATTATAGACAAATCCGTAACCGACCGCGGATGTCAGATAGGCTCCTTGGGCCAGTTCGACGCGCACCGGTAGTGAAGCCTGACTGGTGACAAAACAGCTCGTCGTTGCCGCTGCGGCGGGAGGCGACGCAAATGGCGATCCCGGTGCGTCAATGGCAGACGGCGTCGGAAAGGTCGTGACTAGGTCCGGATTGAGGTTATTACAATCGTCCAAACTGGTCGGCAGCGTGATGCTCTGCTCGTAGGCCGAATAGCGCAATTGCAAAGCGAGGTCCTCGCGTAGCGGCAGTCCCCATTTCAATGTACCGCCATAGGATTCCGTCCCGTATGACAGGTAGCTGTTCGCAATCGTCTCTTTGGCGAACAGATCGACACCCATGCTGCTGCGATAATCGAGAAAATACGGCTCCGCATAGCTGAGCTCGACGCCGCGGGCATATTGCCCATACGTAACCGAAGCCCTGGCAAAGCGTCCCGTGCCGAGCAGGTTGCGCTCGGTAACCGAAACTTCGGCGAGCCAGCCGTTTGCCGTGGAATAGCCTCCCTCGACCGAGAAGTCGCCGGTCGGTTGCTCCTCGACATCGACGTTGATGACGACGCGGTCGGGAGCCGAGCCAGGCTCATTGGTCACTTTTACGTTCTTGAAGTAGTTGAGATTCTTGATGCGTCTTTCGGCGCGATCGACCAGCGCGCGGTTGTACGGATCGCCTTCGTTGATGTCGAATTCGCGCCGGATCACGTAATCGCGTGTGCGGTAGTTGCCACGGATATTGATCCGCTCGATATAGGCGCGGGTACCTTCGTCCACGACGAAGAGCACGCCGACCGTTCTGGTCGTGGGATTGCGATCGCCGCGCGGATGAACTTGGCCGAACGGATAGCCGCGGCGGGCAAGCTCGATCGTCATATCCTCGACG